>JAVVEE010000152.1:0-507 GCA_032251315.1 Gammaproteobacteria bacterium | reverse complement strand
CCACAACAACCTGTCCACACACGGGCGAGCGTTACGAACTTATTGATGGACAATGTAAATGTCTCAATCTGTAATTCCTTTTATTGATCTTAAAACCCAGTATCAAGCCCTGCAATCACAAATTCAGGAACGTATTAATCGTGTTCTGGAGCATGGGCAGTACATCATGGGTCCTGAAGTGGCAGAGCTTGAACAGCAGCTTGCGCTTTATACAGGAGCTAGACACTGTGTCACTGTTGCCAGCGGTACCGATGCGCTGCTTATCAGCCTGATGGCATTGGGAATAGGTCGTGGCGATGAAGTGATCACCACACCATTTACCTTTATAGCCACCGCAGAAGTCATTGTCCTCGTAGGTGCCACACCGGTATTTGTAGACATCGAACCTGATACTTGCAATATCAATACGAAACTTATTGAGACAGCGATCACCTCACGTACCAAAGCAATCATGCCGGTAAGTCTCTATGGCCAGCCCGCAGACATGGACGAGATCAATGCCATTGC
>JAVVEE010000151.1:0-507 GCA_032251315.1 Gammaproteobacteria bacterium | reverse complement strand
GGCACAGCGAATTTCATGCACATTGTCTGCCTGCTGCTCGGTGAGCGGGTCGGCGCCGGGCATCTGTAGCATCTGTGAAAAGCCCAGAATGGCATTTAGCGGGGTACGCAGCTCATGGCTCATGCGCGAGAGAAATTCACTCTTGGCGGCGTTGGCGCGTTCGGCCTCGTCACGCGCCTGCTTGAGCCTGTACTCCGCGTTTTTACGCGGGCCGATATCGCGCGTAAAAGCATAAAACATAGGCTCGTCATTCTCCAGTGCCACCAGGGTCACGCTGAGCTCCACCTCTACCAGGCTGCCGTCTTTACAGCGATGCTGGGTATCGAAGCGGTCATAGCCCTCGAGCCTGTAAATAATTCAAAGTTTTTTTCGCGTCCCTGGCGTTTTTCGCGGACTAATAATTATTTTTAGTTTTTGACTTTATCTGCGTTTATCTGTGGACTAAAATTACTGCCAACTGCCAACTGCCAACTGCCAACTGCCAACTGCCAACTGCCAACTGCCAAC
>JAVVEE010000150.1:0-510 GCA_032251315.1 Gammaproteobacteria bacterium | reverse complement strand
CCCGTCCGCCACTCGTCAGCGCTAGCAAGCTAGCCTGTTACCGTTCGACTTGCATGTGTTAAGCATACCGCCAGCGTTCAATCTGAGCCATGATCAAACTCTTCAGTTTTAAATCATTTTGTGACAGCATCAGATGTGTCACCAATCTTTGTTTCGATTGTCAGAATTTACGTTTGTTACTCATAACAAGTAACGGTAGATTCTTATATCGATTATTTATATCATGCACAATAATCTCTACAAGCACCCACAACAAATTATTTTGATTAAGTTTTTAAAGAGCGAAGAGAGAATGAATCATTCTTTCCTGTTGAGCTCGACCATTATACAGATCCAACTCATTGTGTCAATATTTATTTTCAGAAAGTTTTCGAAGCGACTGATCATCAAAAAATCAAGCCAACCCAGAAAACCAGCACCCTAACAACAAACACCAATCAAGCCCCGAAGAGCCTTACCTTAACCACTAAATCGTTAAGTAGCCGACCATTATAACTAACTAAAACCAAC
>JAVVEE010000149.1:0-514 GCA_032251315.1 Gammaproteobacteria bacterium | reverse complement strand
CCTCGCGCGTTTCGGTGATGACGGTGAAAACCTCTGACACATGCAGCTCCCGGAGACGGTCACAGCTTGTCTGTAAGCGGATGCCGGGAGCAGACAAGCCCGTCAGGGCGCGTCAGCGGGTGTTGGCGGGTGTCGGGGCGCAGCCATGACCCAGTCACGTAGCGATAGCGGAGTGTATACTGGCTTAACTATGCGGCATCAGAGCAGATTGTACTGAGAGTGCACCATTGCGGTGTGAAATACCGCACAGATGCGTAAGGAGAAAATACCGCATCAGGCGCTCTTCCGCTTCCTCGCTCACTGACTCGCTGCGCTCGGTCGTTCGGCTGCGGCGAGCGGTATCAGCTCACTCAAAGGCGGTAATACGGTTATCCACAGAATCAGGGGATAACGCAGGAAAGAACATGTGAGCAAAAGGCCAGCAAAAGGCCAGGAACCGTAAAAAGGCCGCGTTGCTGGCGTTTTTCCATAGGCTCCGCCCCCCTGACGAGCATCACAAAAATCGACGCTCAAG
>JAVVEE010000148.1:0-515 GCA_032251315.1 Gammaproteobacteria bacterium | reverse complement strand
CTTTTTTTGGGCACCGCCATTTCAATATTCATTATTCGTGAAACCACCCGAAAAAACAGAGAGATCTATTTCCAGGCCCATCACGACGCCCTGACTCATCTTCCCAACAGAAAAGAGTTTGAATATCGACTGCAACTCGCCGTTGAAACTGCGCAGGAAAAAAATCTCGAACACGCACTCTGTTTCCTGGATCTGGACCAGTTCAAAATCATCAATGACACCTGTGGACATAATGCGGGTGACCAACTTTTAATCTGCATATCAGAACTCATTCACGAAAGAATTCGTGGCCACGATACGCTGGGTCGTTTAGGCGGAGACGAGTTTGGAATTCTGATGGAAAGATGCTCACTGGAAAAAGCCATTGAGATTTCAGAAGGCATTGTCAACCTTGTCAAAAATTACAAATTCAACTGGGAAAATAGAACCTTCCATGTTGGCGTCAGCATCGGACTGGTGCCGGTCAACAGGGACACAAAAAATATCACCAGCCTGATGAGCGAGGCTGACGTCGC
>JAVVEE010000147.1:0-515 GCA_032251315.1 Gammaproteobacteria bacterium | reverse complement strand
CTTTTTCTGGGCACCGCCATTTCAATATTCATTATTCGTGAAACCACCCGAAAAAACAGAGAGATCTATTTCCAGGCTCATCACGACGCCCTGACTCAGCTCCCCAACAGGAAAGAGTTTGAATATCGACTGCAACTCGCCGTTGAAACCGCACAGGAAAAAAACCTCGAACACGCACTCTGCTTTCTGGATCTGGATCAGTTCAAAATCATCAACGACACCTGCGGACATAATGCGGGTGATGAACTGCTGATATGCATATCAAAACTTATCCACGAAAAAGTTCGGCATCACGACACACTGGGGCGACTGGGTGGCGACGAATTTGGAATTCTAATGGAAAAGTGCTCTTTGGAAAAAGCGCTGAAAATCTCTGAAGATATTGTCAACCGGGTCAGTAATTACAAGTTCAACTGGGAAAACAGAACCTTCCACATCGGCGTCAGCATCGGACTGGTGCCGGTCAACAGGGACACAAAAAATATCACCAGCCTGATGAGCGAGGCTGACGTCGC
>JAVVEE010000146.1:0-528 GCA_032251315.1 Gammaproteobacteria bacterium | reverse complement strand
CTATAAGATACCACCACATACCACTTTCTCCTTTTATTGCTTAAAGCTCTTTCGATAAACCTACACTCTTTTATATCTACTTTTCAAGAAAGCAGCTCGATATAATAAAAACAGATACCTATTCAAGATAAAAATTAATAATAATTTTATAAAATATCTTGATTTTACCTGCAATTCACGTAAAATATAATTATATTGATTGATACTCGTGTATCAAATTGTTTCGTGGAGAGATGGCTGAGTGGTCGAAAGCGGCGGTCTTGAAAACCGTTGTCTCGCTAAAACGGGACCGAGGGTTCGAATCCCTCTCTCTCCTCCATGTTTATATAAATTCTATATATCTATACCGTACAATGAAAAAAACAATCCTCATATTCTTTGCTTTATGCAATTTTTCTTACAGTGTATCATCACAAAACTCTTTGGACCCATTAGATGCATTAGAAGATGCTTTTGACACACTCAAACTTCCCAAAAATCATACCTGGGAAGAAGATGAACTGTGGCAAAATTCAAAAAAATCTTTAC
>JAVVEE010000145.1:0-531 GCA_032251315.1 Gammaproteobacteria bacterium | reverse complement strand
CTCAGCAAGCTGACAACCGGGGGAGGTTCGACCAGCAGCCATTGCGCATAGAGGGTAGTGGTGGAGTTTGCGATATCCCAGTTTCTGGCGCTGGCCATGGCGGCGGTGTAGTACTGAATGCCGCCGCCGTCAATCTGGGTGAAGTAGCCGGCGAAGGAGTAGCCGGCGCGAGTCGGGCCGGTGGCTACAGGCATCGCCGCGTCATACGTGGCGTTGACACTGGTGTCGCCGCCGCCGCCACCCTGCAGGTCGAGGGTGACAGTGTAGGTGTTGGCCGTCCAGTGGGCGTATAGGATGTGGTCTCCGGCGGTGGCGACGATGGTGGCGTCGGTGACTTCATCGCCGCCCACGACGGCGGTGAACCAGCCGGCGAAGGTGTAGCCGGTCTTGACCAGATCGCCCGCACCGAGCACGGTCACGGTGGCGCCGGGGGCGTAGGGGCTGCCGGGGTCGGTCGGGACAGTGCCGGCGGCGGTGTTGGCATCGTAGGTGACGGTGTAGGTTGTCGCATCGTCATCGGTCACATCGATC
>JAVVEE010000144.1:0-541 GCA_032251315.1 Gammaproteobacteria bacterium | reverse complement strand
CACTTAAGTGCAGCGATACTGAAAACATCATCCGCATGAAAATTACCGTTGTGAGTTGCTATCGTTATATCATTCATCTGTTCTGTATCGTGTTGGGAAGGGGTATTTAGTAGGAAAAACTGGATAGCGTATTTTATACGAAGTTAGCTAACAAAAATAGGTGACTTTGATAACCAAAATATCAAAAAGGTAACAGGGACAGCTCTTTCTGATGCATGGAAAAGCGTACAGATCAAAAATCGATCGAGTCTGACCCTATCGATCTCAAATGCAAAAAAGTGCCTGTGATGGTAGCTAAAAAGACCCTCGCCAACAAACTGACCCGCGCCTGTTATCACATGCTAAAAGATAATACCTGTTTTGATGTAACACGCGCATTCAGGTAACCGATTATCAGGTGATGAGATCGAATGGGGTCTGGCCAGCGAGCCCTTGTCTCTGAATATCCATCACCTGACCTTAAAAATTTGGTTTGAGTGAAGTGCCCTCGGCGTAAGCTCACCGGAGACTGACGGACAGTCCTGAACTCTGTATCCATTAG
>JAVVEE010000143.1:0-551 GCA_032251315.1 Gammaproteobacteria bacterium | reverse complement strand
CACCCGCTTGATCTTTGGCACCGACAGGGCCTGCATGCTCAGTTCGTCCACCCCCAGCCCCAACAGTGGCAGAGTATACAGCTCGTCACCCGCCATCTCACCGCACACCGCCACGCGGATGCCGTGCCGGTGCCCCGCCTCCACGGTCATGCGAATCAGCCGCAACACCGCAGGATGAAGGGGTTCGTAGAGGTACGCCACGTGTTCGTTCACCCGGTCGATCGCCAGCGCGTACTGGATCAGGTCGTTGGTGCCGATGGAGAAGAAATCCACGTAGGGCGCGAGAATGTCTGCCAGTACCACCGCTGACGGCACCTCCACCATTACCCCTACGGGCAGATGGGGGTCGAACCCGTGTCCCTCCCGGCGCAGCTCCTCCCGGGCCTCGTCCAAGATGGCAATGGCTTCCTGCAACTCCCCCAACCCAGAGATCATCGGGAACATCACCCGCACGTTGCCGCCCAGACTGGCCCGCAGAATACCGCGCAACTGGACCTTGAAGAGCGCGCGCTCGCGCAGGCACAGGCGAATGGAGCGCAGCCCCAGGGAGG
>JAVVEE010000142.1:0-560 GCA_032251315.1 Gammaproteobacteria bacterium | reverse complement strand
ACCAAAACTTGCAGACCTGCACGCATTGCCCCCTATCACGCTGGGAGAGGGCCGGGGTGAGGGGGCTTTTAAAACACATATTTGGTGGGTAAAAGATAGTTGGCAATTCCCACCACCCTGTCATCGCAGAATCTGAATCCCCTCTCACCGTCATACCGGCGCAGGCCGGTATCCATGTTGATCGTACGACATATAGTTTCAGGCTGGCGCTGACCTGTAAAAGGATAGCTAACTGAACCATGGATGCCGGCCAAAATCACGCCGGCATGACGGGGTGAGAGAGGAATGCCTTATTCGCGTTATTCACTGTATCGTTCCCACGGGAGAGGGCCGGGGTGAGGGGGCATTCAAACAGCGTATTTACCAGTTAAAAACTTTTACTGCCTACCGTATTTAAAAGTAGGTGCGAATTCATTCGCACAAGCTGCATAATCCGCGCTACCAGTGCGAATGAATTCGCACCTACAAACCACAATCACCGGCATTACAGGCTTTTCACCCAAAAATGGCATATAACTAACCCAACAACCAAAAAAGAGCCCCACACCATGAAAATCACC
>JAVVEE010000141.1:0-568 GCA_032251315.1 Gammaproteobacteria bacterium | reverse complement strand
GACTGGGCCTTGCGGCACGGGTAAAACCTATCTCGCCTGCGCCCTGGGGCACAGCGCCTGCATGCAGGGTTACAGTGTCCGCTACTATCGTTTATCACGGCTCTTACTGGAACTGACACAAGCTAAAGCGGACGGCACCTATCACAAGAAACTACAGCAAATAGCAAAAATCCAGTTACTCATCATCGACGACTGGGGCATGGAGACGCTCAATGCGGCCCAGCGCAATGATGTAATGGAAATCATGGATGATCGATACGGGGCGACATCCACTTTAGTCATCAGCCAGCTACCAACCGATCAGTGGTATGCAACCATCGGTGATAACACCCTCGCCGATGCCATACTCGATCGTCTGATGCACAATGCACACCGCCTGTTACTCAAGGGGGAATCCATGCGAAATAAAATGGCTGACTTGACCCAAGATGAACACCTAAGGTAAAAAGACGACTACGTGATACGTTGAGAAATCAGGTGTTCACGTTGAACCGGAATAGGTGTTCAACTTCGCCGGAATACGCAAATCAGTGAAGACGCGTAAGCTCTTCCCCAGCGACAGCTCTGC
>JAVVEE010000140.1:0-580 GCA_032251315.1 Gammaproteobacteria bacterium | reverse complement strand
CGCCAAACGACCGCCATAACATCGTGACCACGCATAACCTTAATTTAACCGCCACCCCACCCGTTTTTGTGTCCACGTGACGCCGGATACCACCAAAATTCACGTGCCCACGAAATGCCGATTAACCGCTATATGCGGTTGGTGTGGGGGTTGGGTTTCGTACAACCGCCAAATATATGATTGTTGCGGAGGTTGGCATTGTCGTGGTATTGGAAATTTACTGCCGTGGGCACAAGAGCGGTGCCCACCCTACGTGACGCTTCGGGTGTATGGGTTGGCTTTCGTAGGGTGGACACCGTTTTTGTGTCCACGCGTGACGCCAAACGACCGCCATAACATCGTGACCACGCATAACCTTAATTTAACCGCCACCCCACCCGTTTTTGTGTCCACGGCAGTAGACCTAAAATACCAAAAAGATTAATCCACAGATAAATGCAGATGAAAGCAAAGATGTGGTCCGCAAAGGACGCGGAAAGGCGGTATCCACCCCCATTCCGTCATACCGGCATGATTTTGGCCGGAGTAGTGGTGCATGGATGCACCGTTAACGAATCTAAGGACGAAATCCATGGTTCAG
>JAVVEE010000139.1:0-584 GCA_032251315.1 Gammaproteobacteria bacterium | reverse complement strand
GGGAACCGGATGCAATGACCGGGACGCTCTATGGCGTTGGAATATCCTACAACTACTTCTTTCGGGGCATCACCGAGAGAAGCTGGAACCTTGGGGTCACCGTGGCGGCAGGGCAGGCAGAGGGGGAACAAAAAAATAGTCTGCTCGCTCAGGTTGGTTACCAGTTCTAACGCAACCATGAGAGCGCTAAGGTGCTAAGCCAACGATGGCAGTGGAACTGGCAGTATGATATTTGTATGGGGTTAAGGGGTCACCCATAAGTCGTTCGCTGTCAACAGGGCGAACAAAACTAAAGTGCAGGACTTGCCTTTCGCCACATAAGAAACATAGTTGGTAGTTTAAAGCTTTTTAACTGCCAACTATCTATTAATTTTTTTCACGCGCAATCGCGCGATGGCCGATGTCAGTTCTGTAATACACGTCCTGCCATGAAATTTTGTTGACCACTTCATAAGCTCTGGCCTGGGCATCGGTGACTGAATCGCCCAGGGCGCAGACGCACAGTACGCGGCCGCCACTGGTGACGACCTGGCCGTCTTTTTCGGCGGTGCCGGCGTGGAAGATCTTGCTGGTGACATTGTCGG
>JAVVEE010000138.1:0-585 GCA_032251315.1 Gammaproteobacteria bacterium | reverse complement strand
CTTACTTCTATTCTTAACGCCATAGCCTTAAAGCCCTTTCAATGCAGCAATTGAGCCTTTGATTGAGCATAAATACGCTTAAAAGGCTCTTCTTTAGATTAACTTAAGATACAAATATAGTACGAAGTGCTTGCATAAAATATCAAATATTTTATCCTTTTTGTACTTGGCTGGTTTTCAGTCAATCTCATTGACACAAATTAAGGAGAGATGGCTGAGTGGCCTATAGCGCTTGCCTGCTAAGCAAGAGCCCGGGAAACCGGGCGCGAGGGTTCGAATCCCTCTCTCTCCGCCATACTTCGCTAAAGCTTCGTATGGCAAGCCACCTACAACGGCAGCTTAAATTGAAATTTTCATAATGCGCCTATAGCTCAACTGGATAGAGCGTCAGACTACGGATCTGAAGGTTTAAGGTTCGACTCCTTATAGGCGCACCATGTTTTTCTCACCCTAGGAAAACCATGACCAAGCGACTTCTTTCACTATCAATGGTATTCAACGTACTGACACTTCTTTTCGGCATCTATTATATACAACGTCTTCATGTTTCCCATATTCCCAAAAAACCTTTACGCGTTTATGTTG
>JAVVEE010000137.1:0-601 GCA_032251315.1 Gammaproteobacteria bacterium | reverse complement strand
AGCAGTTAGCAGTTAGCAGTTAGCAGTTAGCAGTTAGCAGTTAGCAGTTAGCAGTAAAACGCCATCGGTTGGTTTTGATTTACATTTTAGCTTTCTCTCCTTATGGGGGGAGAGGGCTAGGGTGAGGGGCTTTTAACAGTACGCTCATAGAGTTTTATTTCTTATTCATAAATCAATGCTGCTATCAACAATAAAAATCTGCCCCCGTTGTCAGGAAACATTTGAGTGTAAAGCTGGAGATGTTGAGAGCTGTCAGTGTGCATCTGTAAAACTAAAATCATCGGAGCGAGCTAATATAGCTGGTCATTATGACGATTGCCTGTGTGCGAGCTGCCTTGTACAGCTAAGTGCTGGCTATTCAGGGACTTTAAAACATAAACTCCGCCCGTGAACTTTTCGGGAACTTACTGCAAGTTTCTTTATCTTATGATTGCGGATTTTCACTGATGACAGGCTGATAATCGCCACGCTGCAATGCCGCCAGATACTTGCCCTGTAAACACGCCGGCTTACTATTGAGTTACATGGAAAGGATGCCCTTCAATCAAGACGCGCTGAGAATTCATCCGTGTACGCTCGGCAGCAGCATCCCTGCTGCTGA
>JAVVEE010000136.1:0-623 GCA_032251315.1 Gammaproteobacteria bacterium | reverse complement strand
CATATCGGAAATTTACATAAATAACAGTGAGATAGTGTTTTTGTGTGCCATTTTCACCGAAAAAAAATGCAAGACAATCCACGCTTGAAGCCCCCATATCGGAAAATGCAATAGAGGCCGGAGACCAATCCAGCTTATGCTGAAGCCTGGGCATTACAGCAGGGAGACGGACAAGCCGACGGGCCAAATACCGACAGGTGAAGCAGGATGGGCACATAAACGGTGGCCACCCTACTCGGCTTCGTCATACCGGCATGCTTTTGGCCGGAGTAGTGGTGCATGGAAGCGCCGTTTACGGACCTAAGGGATGGCACCCCTTTTTAACGAACGTGATTGCTTTCAGAACAGTGATGTTTCATTGATACATGGATTCCGCACCTTAAGTTTACTAGCAGCGCATCCTTAACCGCGGATAAAAACAAAAGTCTCAGTCCACGAAAAACGCGAAAGACGCCAAAAAACCATTAAAAAATTACTGTTTTGTTTTTTTCGCGTCTTTCGAGTTCTTCGCGGATATAGACCTTGTTCCTGTTCTTGCTCTTATTATTATCTGCGTTCATATGTGAACTAACTTTTTAGCATTTTCATGCAATCCGATTATTTTTTGTGGAGGGCTGGGGCGA
>JAVVEE010000135.1:0-633 GCA_032251315.1 Gammaproteobacteria bacterium | reverse complement strand
GGCTCTGCCCATAAGACTGCTGCTCCGCTTGAATTTGGATAAACCTAAATTTTACAGCTTAACTATTTTATAGGGAATCTTTTGCGCAAATTAGCCGGTAAAGCCGCGATCTGGCTTTTTCCATTGAAAGTGTTCATGAACCCATAACTTGTCCTAAGATTTTTACCATAATATGTTTGCTATCGGCCAGAAGCAGGCCCATGATTATAACTGTCAATATTTTGAATTAAGTATTGTGTCCCCAGAACTCCAATCAGTTGTATAGGTACGACCCTGCGCATTTAAATATTTATTGATATAAATCAATTTTGACTCTTGATGTTTAGCATGTAATAGATTATGTTCAATAAAACGATTACAAGGAAGTGCTGCATGAACAATAATCTAACAATATTTTTCACATCGTGTATTAGATCAACCAAATACAATTATCTATTTATAAATATAAAGCACAGATTTCTAAGTTTTTTTGTTGTTGTTATTTACACCCGCTTGTTTCGCATTAAACACTTCATTTAATAATCTTTTTCAAGTCCAGCCTGATTACACTGAAGCATTATTACAAAATAATATTTTTGATCGTGATACTCATGATGGCATAGGTGTGGATGTATCTATATCTGATTATCTTAA
>JAVVEE010000134.1:0-638 GCA_032251315.1 Gammaproteobacteria bacterium | reverse complement strand
GTGTCCTTTAAGTTCTGCAAGATATTGGGCTTTCCAACGTCTCACGGCTGTTGATCCGGCCCCTGATATCTCTATAATTTGTTTTGGACTATAGTTTTCTTCTACCATTAATTTGGCATATTCTAATTTTTGTTCCGATGTAAAATTAACTCTGGGTTTTCGTGCTTTTTCTGTGGTCATAGTGATTCCTAATTATTCTAGTGTTATGGGCTATGATACCCTCCAAATTAATTAGACCATTACACAACAGGCCGAACAAAACTAAAGTGCAGCCACCCCAAAAAAACACTATTTGATTATCGTGTAATGCGCCCGATTTTTAATTTTCGTGCTACTTCAAAAATGAAGTGCTTCAGTCACCCATCAGGATCAAGGCAGCCGTGATGGAACGATTTTTTAGAAGCCTGAAAACAGAAAGGCTCAATCATTTGAGCGTCATTAATCGCCAATCTGCTGTAGCAGTTGTCGAGAAACACATATATTTTTATAACTACAAACGGCTTCATTCTGCTATCGGCTATATAACGCCGGCGCACAGGGCGATGGAATTGAAAAAAAGTGGCGTAAGTTCTTTCCAAAAAAAATTGACCATTACATAAACAACTGTTAAATTAAATTATGTACCTCTTCTCATTTTG
>JAVVEE010000133.1:0-646 GCA_032251315.1 Gammaproteobacteria bacterium | reverse complement strand
TCGTAATGCAATTAAAAAACGACGCGACCAGGCGGTGGTTTAATCCACGCATAACGTCAAATTCCACGACAATGCATAACAAAACCACACAACAACCGTATGCGGCGGTTAAATGGCGTTACGTGTGAACGTGGATTTTGGTGGTATTTGTCGTTACGCGTAGGGTGGGCACCGCTCTTGTGCCCACGGCAGTAGACCTCACATTTCGCAACAATGCCAATTCACACAACAACCATATGCGGTGGTTAAATGGCATTACGTGGTCATGCGGAAGGTCGCGATGATCGGCGTCACGCGTGGGCACAAAAACGGGTAGGGTGGCGGTTGATTAGCATTATGTGGGTACGTGGTTGGTCGCGATGCTCGGCGTCACGCGTGGGCACAAGAGCGGTGCCCACCCTACGTCCCTATTAATTGGTTTTTTCTGCGCCTCAGCGCCTCTGCGGTGAAAAAAATATTGGCATCACAACGCCAACAAAATAACAGTTATCAAAGAAAAAGATTAGGAAACAAACAATGAAAGGCATTATTTTAGCAGGCGGTTCCGGCACACGGCTTTACCCGCTTACACGTGGCGTGTCCAAGCAGCTGTTATCGGTTTACGACAAGCCGATGATTTACTACCCCTTATCGGTGCTCATGCTGG
>JAVVEE010000132.1:0-647 GCA_032251315.1 Gammaproteobacteria bacterium | reverse complement strand
GCGAAGGAGAACGGCATCTCCCTCAATATGACCAAACAGGAGACCATCGAGCTGCTCGACAAGCTGGAGCCCGGCGTCGATCACAGCGGTCTGATGGGCAAGGAGCTCGCGGCGGCCAAACAGAAGCACGGCATCGGCATCCTCAAGAACAAACAGCAGCTCGTCGAGGCGCTGCTTGAAATGGCCGCCGAGGATACGTTGAGGAAGTGGATTCTCCGTCAGATCCGGAACCGATAATGAAAGATGGCCCAAACCGGCTTTGGGCCATGGATGACCGGGGAAGGCGGCAGTTCTTCAGTCTTTGTAAGGACCGAGGAATCGCTCTCCGTTGAAATGAATCAGATGGGAAGGGGCGTCAGCCACCCAGACTTCAGTTTCCCAGGCGATTTCCCCGAGATACCGGCCCATGAGGGGGCGGTTCGGAAATGCGGTGACGTATACAAGGCCCGCTTTGGAATTGGCGAAAAGCTGTGACAGTTCCGCATGCCTTTTGCCGTCCACAGGGCCGTGGCTGGTAACGGATTCAACGAGTAACAGCCAGTTTCTTTTTGGGCAGAACAGAACCACATCAGGCATTTTCCCGTGAGAATCGACATTGACGCCGAGTTCGGCAAGCAACGGCGCATCGAAATATCCCCATTTATCAC
>JAVVEE010000131.1:0-676 GCA_032251315.1 Gammaproteobacteria bacterium | reverse complement strand
ATAATTACATAAATATGGCTGTGGATCAGGAGGTTAAGGAGCCTGTCAGGTATAGGCATGTGAAGCGCTGAGCAGTTTATTGATTATTATCCTGATGATCGGTTGCGTACTCATTCGGCTCAGCATGTGGTGGTGTTTTTCACTGAAATAGGCCGTGAGGGCAGGTTTTATGACCGGCACAACGGCAAACCGTCGGTGCTATACGGATTATTTTTTGTTGTTTGCTTCAATCTGAGCGATGCAGGCAAAGGTAGATACTACCCTTTTTTCGTTTCATTTTTGGGCCGACTCTGCGGTCTGAATATTAAGGTGTACCCTGCCCGTCGTTTCATTTCATACGTACGATTACGCTGCGCTAATCGTACCTACGGGTTATGTATTATGCGATACGTGTTGCTGATAGTAACCCTTGTCTTTAAGTAAAAATGACGCGTGGTACTGGTGTTTTTGAACGGAGGCTGGATAATAAACAGAGAAAAAACTATTCCTCCTCCAGTCTTACCGGTGTTACCTGGTGTGGATATTTGGCCTGTATACCTTCGTAATAGTCACGAATATGAGCCATGTCTTTTTTAATGTCTCCGCTGGGCATCAAGGAGAAACCGATATTCGCAACTTTATGTTTGAAATCGAGCGAGGCGCAGACGATGGGGACGTTTGCCTGATGGGCGATGTG
>JAVVEE010000130.1:0-734 GCA_032251315.1 Gammaproteobacteria bacterium | reverse complement strand
TTTCCGGGTTCGGCCATCCGGCGGTAATCACGGTGGCCTGTGTGCTGGTGCTCGGCCACGGCTTGCAGCTTTCCGGAGCCATGGACGCACTGGCGCAGCGCTTCCTGCCCACCTCAGCCGGGCCGACTCTGAGCATTCTGGCGCTCATTGCTCTGGCGGCGCTGCTCATGCCGGTGGCCATTCAGATGGCCGGCAAACACGATCTGCCTGCGGGCAAGGTGCTGATGCTGGTACTGACCATGTTTTTTCTCCGATTTGATGAACAATGCAGCGACCGCCGCCGTGATGTGCCCGATCGGTATCAGTACCGCCCTTCAGCTCGGAGTCAGTGCCGATGCTTTTCTGATGGCCATTGCGGTGGGCGCCTCCTGCGCTTTCCTCACGCCCATCGGCCACCAGAACAACACCCTGATTTTAGGCCCGGGGGGTTTTCGCTTCAGCGATTACTGGCGTCTGGGCATCATGCTGGAAGTTATTGTGGTTGCGGTAGGCATTCCCATGCTACTCTGGGTTTGGCCGCTCTGACACGCTGTGCCCGCTGGCGATATCCTCTTTACGCGCATGAGCATGTCCGCAAGCCGCTAATAATTTTATTAGCAAAATCAACGCCGGAGCGTCAACCTACAGTGGCTTCCAGGGCTTATATCAATGGTGCTTTTTACATCCCTGTTAAATCTACCGTTACTGCTTTTCCTATCTGCTCTAGAATAGTTTACTATTGACCAGCAAATTCA
>JAVVEE010000129.1:0-902 GCA_032251315.1 Gammaproteobacteria bacterium | reverse complement strand
CTGCCGAGCGTACACGGATGTATTCTCAGCGCGTCTTGATTGAAGGGTATCCTTTCCATGTAACTCAATAGTATATCCACACTAATGGTGAATCAGAGAATTCCGGGGAGCTATTTATAACAAACAGGGCATTGATATATTTCAATGAACATCATCAACTTCTGATTAAAATTATTGGTATCGTTTCGATGCCGGCATTGAGCTTATATCGACTGCCTGAATCGCACGAAAACAAAAGACTGTGTTGTTCTGGTGAAAGCGATAAAACATTCGCTATGATAGTTATATTTTAGCCATTTTCCAGGTCGAAATCATTAACGAAGCTTAGGAGGAAAGCATAATGTCTAAACAATCCATAAAATTACAGCGGCGTAAATTTTTGCGCATACTGACTGTAGGCAGTGCCATGGTACCACTGAACAGCCTACTTCTTCGCAATTCTGCTTTCGCCCAGCAAGAAAAATTGAGCGAAGATGATCCGTTAGCCAAAAGCCTTAATTATACACATGATGCCACGAAAGCAACTTCCAGTCAGCGCGAGGAAGATCAGTTCTGTTACAACTGCCAGCTGTTGCAGGGCGATGAAGGTGAGTGGCGACCCTGCCTGGCTTTCTCCAACAAACTGGTCAATGCTAACGGCTGGTGCAGCGCTTATGTACGCAAGGTGTAGTTGAAGAATTTCTGCTGCATAACTCGAAACCTTTAAATTATAGTTGATTTCATCATAGCCCAGTGGTTCTTTTGGCGGGCTTTAGTACAGAGATAAAGCCCGCCATTTTTTAAAAAACGATGCACTTACTAACAAAACGCATTGAAAGGATACCATTCAATCAAGACCGTCAGCAGCAGGGATGCTGCTGCCGAGCGTACACGGATGTATTCTCAGCGCGTCTTGATTGAAG
>JAVVEE010000128.1:0-913 GCA_032251315.1 Gammaproteobacteria bacterium | reverse complement strand
GCCGTAAAAGACCGTTGGTGTTTTCGTTTAATCCACGCTGCCATGAACTGTATGGATCGGCAAAATAGACCTGCGCATCCAGCGCTGCGGCTATCTGCTCATGGTAGGCGAACTCTTTACCATTATCCGCTGTAATTGTTTGTACCAGATCCTTAAAGGGGGCTAACAACGCGATAGTGGCTGCGGTCACCGTTTTAGCAGATTTGTCGTTGATACGCATTGAAACGGTAAAGCTGGTGACTCTCTCTACGATGGTCACGAGCGCACCGCTATGCCCTTTGCCTATCACCAGGTCGATTTCCCAATCACCCACACGACCCCTCTCATCGACAATAGCGGGGCGCTGGTCAATGCTGACACGGTTTTTGATGTGTCCACGGCCTGCCTGATTCTTACTTCCAGGTTGGTACGACTTTCCTTTACGGCGCAGATGTTTAAATAATGTCCCACCGGCGGCCTTGTCTGCCCAGATATGTAAATAAATGGTTTCGTGGCTAAGCTGTTCCGCTCGTTCATCCAGTAGCCAGCCTGATATTTGCTCTGGACTCCACTTCTCTCGCAGTTTTGACTCAATAAGTTGGATCTTGTCGGGCGTCATTTTAATGGCCTTTGCTGCTTTGGCACGGCGTTCATCGCTCTTCCGTTGAGCTTGCTGGTGGCGATAACCTCGGTCACCTGTATTACGCCTGAATTCACGGCTAATCGCTGATTGACTCACACCAATAGCGTCCGCTATGGCTTGTTGACTCATTTCGCTTCCCTTTAGAATGTAAATCTGGCATCGTTGTTCATAGGTCAGTTGCTTGTAGGTTCTCATCGTCGCATCTCTTGTCGGAGTCAAAACGGTCAGCCTACAGGTGGCTGGCCACTTTTTCTACTCATTCAAGTTATGCACTTATTGGTTGAATCCAAG
>JAVVEE010000127.1:0-1088 GCA_032251315.1 Gammaproteobacteria bacterium | reverse complement strand
TATTTATATAAACAGGTAACAAGGATGAATGCTAAACAACCCGCAGTTTATATGCTGGCGAATAAGAAAAATGGGACTTTATATGTAGGCGTAACTTCAAATCTGATTAAGCGCGTTTGGGAGCACAAACATGATGTGGTTGACGGTTTTAGTAAGCGATATGGTGTTCATGATTTAGTCTGGTATGAAATACATGAGACTATGGTATCGGCGATTGAGCGCGAAAAGGTAATAAAAAACTGGAAACGTGACTGGAAAATAAGAAGGATTGAGGAAAGAAATTTAGATTGGAATGATTTGTATGAGAGTATTTTGTGAAATGGATTCTGATCTCAGTACATAATCGGTACACCTTTTGCTCCCGTCATTCCGGCGAGCTTTTGGCCGGAGTAATGGTGCAGGGAAGCACCGTTTATGGACCTAAGGGATGGAACCTATTGTCCCACTCTCACCGTCATTCCGGCGTGTTCTTGGCCGGAATCCATGTCGCTACGAAGCAAAGACTTGCAGCATAGCGACACTCTGAAACAGAGTCCCGTCCGCTCGAAATGGATACCGGCCTGCGCCGGTATGACGAAGTGGCGGGTATTGGCTCCATCCAAAGTGTCATCATTCAGGCGTGTTTTTGGCCGGAGTAGTGGTGCAGGGAAACACTGTATATGGATCTAAGGAAAGGAGCCTATTATCCCACTCTCACCGTCATTCCGGCGTGTTCTTGGCCGGAATCCATGTCGCTACGAAGCAAAGACTTGCAGCATAGCGACACTCTGAAACAGAGTCCCGTCCGCTCGAAATGGATACCGGCCTGCGCCGGTATGACGAAGTGGCGGGGATGGGCATTATCATAACCGAGGTCATTCCGACGTTCTTCGCGGATATATTTGTTTGCCAGTTTTACCGGCACTCATCCACAAACCAACGCCTCACCCGAATATATAAAAATCAGCCTCAGTCACTACCGCATCCAGCGGCACGTCCCATTCCTGTGCTTCCAGGTGTTCGGTTTTCTGGATTTCGTGCGCCAGGCCAAAAAGCTGTGTGCGACTGTCGTGTTGGCGGATGTCGGCCAGGCTGCGGTCGTAGAAGCC
>JAVVEE010000126.1:0-1126 GCA_032251315.1 Gammaproteobacteria bacterium | reverse complement strand
CAGCAGCAGGGATGCTGCTGCCGAGCGTACACGGATGTATTCTCAGCGCGTCTTGATTGAAGGGTATCCTTTCCATGCAACTCAATAGTAATACATTCTTTTGATTGAAAAAAGCCGGGCGGGGTAAGGCAAAACCTTACCCCGCCCGTTGCCTCATTATATTATCAGCGAACTATCGTGGTTCGCTCATCAGTCCCTTGAAGATGGCGTAAACGCCAACCAGAAGTACGATTGTAAACGGCAGGCCGGTAGTGACCGCCATCGCCTGAAGTGCGCCCAGTCCGCCGCCAACCAGCAGAGCAATGGCAATAGCCCCTTCGATAATGCCCCAGAAAATACGTTGGGGTTTGGGGGCGTCAATTTTGCCGCCGGCGGTGATGGTATCAATAACCAGCGAGCCGGAGTCCGAAGAGGTGATGAAGAACACAATCACCAGCACAATGCCGATGAACGATGTGATTTCGGATAGAGGCATGGCTCCCAGCACTTCGAACAGCTGTACGGAAAGGTCGGCGTCTTTCGCCTTTTCGACGCCATTCATCACCTGGTCGATGGCGGTGGTGCCGAAGGCGGTCATCCAGAACACCGATACCGTGGAGGGAACCAGCAGCACTGCGATGAGAAATTCACGCACCGAACGGCCACGGCTGATTCGTGCAATGAACATGCCGACGAAAGGAGACCAGCTGATCCACCAGGCCCAGTAAAACGAGGTCCAGCCCTGGCTGAAATTGGCATCTTCACGCCCGAACGGATTCGACAGGAAGGGCAGTTCAACCAGATAATTACCCAGATTGGTGAAAAAGCCGGTGGCGATCATCAACGTGGGGCCAACAAACACCACAAACATCAGCAGCAGAAATGCCAGCACCATATTGATTTCAGACAGCCGTTTAACGCCCTTGTCGACACCGGCAACGATGGAGACCAGTGCGATGGCGGTGATGCCTATAATCAGCAGCACCAGGGTGGTGTCACCCGCGGGTATATCAAACAGATGATTGAGCCCCGAGGCAGCCTGCTGTGCGCCAATGCCCAGCGATGTTGCCAGGCCGAACAGCGTTGCAAACACCGCCAGAATGTCGATGATATGTCCGGGCCATCCCCAGATGCGCTCACCCAGTAT
>JAVVEE010000125.1:0-1152 GCA_032251315.1 Gammaproteobacteria bacterium | reverse complement strand
AGTCACGATGGAAGCAGCAAGGATAAACAGCGCAGTGATTTTAAATAAAAACCAAAATCTCTCTACCGGTATTCCCGCAACCGTATGTGGCACCCGATTGGCATTACGCGGTCACGCGGTTAATCGCGGTCGTTCAACGTCACGCATAACCCCAAATTCCACAACAACGCCAACCCAAGCCACAACCGTATGCGGCGACCGATTGGCATTACAGGGTCGCGTGGCTGGTCATGGTCGTTTGGCGTCACGCGTGGGCACAAAAGAAGGGGCGCGGTTGATTAATATTATGTCGACACGTGCATGGCCGCGGCGTTCGATGTCACGCGTGGGCACAAAAACGGTGCCCACCCTACGTCCCACGCGTAAAGCCGAAATCCGGGTGATGCATAACAAACACCCACGCACCACCCTAAGCCAAAACACAATACCAAACATCAAAACCGTAGGGTGGGCACCGCCCTTGTGCCCACGCGTTACCTCCAATTCCACGACCTTGCAAAATACAACCACGCGCATAACCCCAAATTCCACAACAACCCCAACCCAAGCCACAACCGTAGGGTGGGCACCGCTCTTGTGCCCACGCGTTACCTCCAATTACACGACCATGCAAAATAAAAACCGTCGCGTTACCTCCAATTCCACGACCATGCAAAATAAAAACCGTCGCGTTACCTCCAATTTCACGACAACGCACAACAAGACCCGTCGCGACATCTCCAACCACACGATAATGCCAACGCCCACAAAAACAGGTGGGGTCGCGATTGATCGGGGTTACGTGGGTTCGTGGATGGTCGCGATGATCGGCGTTACGCGTGGGCACAAAAACGGTGCCCACCCTACGTCCGCGCTTAACCTCAAATCAAATTTACAAAAAGACAACGCACACGGTTGCCGCCTTTAAAAACAATTTTTGGAGAAATACAATGCAAGATCAACCGTCACAACAACCTGCTCCATTTCAAGATGATGAAATCGACTTATTTGAACTATGGAATGGTTTGGTTCAAGAAAAGTGGACTATTGTGTCGGTTGTTTTAATCAGTCTTGTTTTAAGTGTCGCATATCTCATACTGGGTTCTAAAACGTACCAGGTCGAGACCAGCTATTTACCCCCTTTCAGCAAGCAGGTTGAAACGCTTAAGTACC
>JAVVEE010000124.1:0-1552 GCA_032251315.1 Gammaproteobacteria bacterium | reverse complement strand
GATAGCGACCTACCTGCTCAATATCTCAGTCACAAGGAATTCCGGGGACACACAATACTTAATTACCCACATTATCAGCCTTCAGCCCCGGCCTTTTTTGTTTCTATCAGTAACAGCAAACATGAATATTTCCCTGTGATTACCTATACTAGCTATTCCATTGTACGCATCATTAATACGGGAAACACGAATGGGCATATCCGATGCAATAGCCGCTCGATTAAAAAGAATCACCAGGGGCATTGATACCATTATCAGCAAATACGCACGTTTATACACGGCGTTTGTTAGCATCGTTGCACTGTTGGGCTATGCACTGGTACTGCTATTCCCAATACTGGTCATTACCGCCGCCATCAACATTTATCAAATATTGTTGATTTATGAGGCCATCGACTGGAAAACTGCTGCGATCTGGTCTGTGGTGCTGGTTTTATCCGCCTTATTCAGCTATCGGAGCCTGCAAATAAAAGCAACACCACCTGTGGGCTTAACCCTGGCTAAGGATAAGGTGCCTGACATATTCAGGCTGACACAACATTTCCAGTCTCATTTTAAACGGCCTACCATTCACCGGGTTGTAATCACCCCCAATTATGAAGTGGATATTGTAAAAGTACCGAAATGGGCGCTGCCGGTCTGGTCAACGAATGCTCTGATTATTGGCCTGCCGGTATTGCTGTGCCTTTCACCCAAACAGTTTGAGTGTTTGCTGGCCAGTCGCATTGGCCAGTTTTCCAAACGTCATAATCTGATTACAAACTGGCTGTATCAGTTACGAGCAATCTGGAAACAGTACGCCATCGCCTATGGCAAACTGAAATACCCTGATAGTTATTTATTAAAATGGTTTTATGCCGCTTACGCATCTTTCTATAATTCAGTGTCTGTACACACGGCCAGGAGAGATAAACTTTATGCAGACAGCTATGCCATGGAGCTGTTCACACACGAGGATGTGCGTGAAATGATTACGGCTGAAATGACTTATCAATTGTATCTGCAGAAACGTTTCTGGCCGGTGATAAACAAAATGGCTTCGGCCGAAACCAAAACTCCGTTAACGCCTTACCGGAATATCGCTTCGTCTATCCACACCAATGTAGAAGATAAAAAACTAACATCTTTAATGCATGTCGCACTAAAATCCGAACCTGCCAGAAAGAGCCCCATGCCTTCGCTTAAGCAACGCCTTAAGAATATAGGCCATGACACACCTTATATGACAGAGATCACCGAAGAGGCTGCTGCCAATAAATATCTGGGCACTTCTGTGAACAATGTTATAAAACTTATCGACATGCTCTGGGCTAAAGACAACAAAAGCCGTCAAAAACCAGCTAAAGAATAAATATTAGTCGATCAAACAATGGGCGGTTATTTACACAAGATTCGACAATCCCCACGCACTTGATAATTAATTTCTAACTTTTTCATCATCCTGGTTGTTCCGTTAAATTGACAGATCGAACTCGATTACTATTGAGTTACATGGAAAGGATACCCTTCAATCAAGACGCGCTGAGAATACATCCGTGTACGCTCGGCAGCA
>JAVVEE010000123.1:0-1668 GCA_032251315.1 Gammaproteobacteria bacterium | reverse complement strand
GGGTAGCAGTGAAGCCATCAAACAGGGCGTCATGGCCGGCTTGGGCCTGGCCGTGCTGTCACTGCACAGCCTGCGCCTGGAACAGGCAGCAAAAAAACTGGTGGTCCTCGATGTAGAAGGCTTCCCCATCAAACGCCGCTGGTACGCGGTGCATTTCGAAGGCAAAAAACTCTCACTGGTAGCGCAGACGTTTCTTGATTTTATTCTTACGGAAAGTTATAGCGTGCTGGATTTTGATCGTTAATTTATTTTTACCGCTGAGAAAAAATCAATAGCTTTTCACCGCAGAGGTCGCAGAGAAAAGCAAAAAAGAATTAGTGTTGCTGTAGCCTGGATGCAGTGCAACGAAATCCGGGATGTCAAATTATGAGATAGTTCCCCGGATTACGCGACGCTGCATCCGGGCTACTTGCTAGCGAAGGGCAAGGGACAACCCGTGAGGGTATTTCAAAAGGGTGGTGTTACTCAGTAATTGGTATTAGCGTGAGCTCAACGCGACGGTTAAACCTGCGGCCCTCAGCAGTTGCATTATCTGCAACAGGGTTGCGCTCACCAAAACCAATCACTTCGAATCGTGCCGGCTCTACTTTCCTGCTTTTTAGATATGTTGCAACTGATTGCGCGCGTTGCTCAGATAGCTTCTGATTATACGCATCCGAACCTGTGCTATCCGTGTAACCTGCTACTGCAACAATGGTCTTATCGAACTCTTCGAGTACCAGTGCAACTGAATCTAATACGCCATAGAAGTCTGATTTAAGGTCACTGCCATCGGTAGGGAAGGTAATATCACCGGGCATAATAAGGTTAATGTTATCGCCATCACGTTCTACACTAACGCCTGTGCTACGTAGCTGCTTCCGCAGTTCAGCTTCCTGTGTGTCCATGTAGTAGCCAACACTACCACCAGCAATCGCGCCAATCCCTGCATCACGCAGCAAACGCTTCTTAAGTTCACTACTGGATTTGTCTTTATTTGCAATATAAGACAGAACAAGTGCTGCTCCAGCACCGATGCCAGCCCCTTTTGCGGTCTTGCTGGTTTCTTCTTCGCCGGTGTATGGGTCAAAGGTAGTGCAGCCGGTCACAATTAAGGCGCTTGAAAGGCCGAGAGCTAACATCATATTTTTCATTGTCAGTGTTCCTTTAGTTAATGTATTTAGTATGCTTCTATGAGTAGATGGCTAATGATCAGTGTAATACTGCCTGTCTCTAATATTGAGTAAGTATGACATTATTATATGAGTAATTCGCTCAGGTATATATGCGAATATAATAGGGTAAATCATCACTGAATTATTTCAAAAGGGTCTATTTCAAAATATTTTATATCAAAAGGGTCATATTTCAAAAGTATTTCAAAAGGGTCAGACTCGATTGATTTTGAACTTTTCAGACCTCCTGTCCCCGCCTTTAACCTTCGGCTCCACCCGACGCTCCAATTTCTTCTGAATGCGCCGCTTGAACCGGTCGTCGCCCAGAACCCATGCTTTATTGGTTGCTTCACGTATATCGTCCAAACTATCATTCGGTATTTTATGTTTAAAGAGTTGGCGGTAAGCCGCATGCCGTTCTTTTGCGGTTATGCCCAGACGGTTATAGACAAGATACGGGGTCTCTAAATCATTTGCTTGTCCGAGCGCATTGTAGTGATAACTTGACCAGGGA
>JAVVEE010000122.1:0-1811 GCA_032251315.1 Gammaproteobacteria bacterium | reverse complement strand
GCGATAAAACGCCTGTATCTGGAACCTGCGTTTAAACAGCAGCTGGCGGCACAGGGCAAACACAAGGCGGATGAAGTTTTCAATACTGAACAGCATTTCCGCATGCTTGAGCAGCATCTGAAAAACATTACCGGCAGCGCCAATAACTGATTATTGATTATCAGGATATGGTTAGCCGCTCCTGAACAGGAAGACTCTTGATGAAAGATTTTATTATATTTTTTGTTAGCCGCATCATAAAAATATTCGCCAACCTCAGCAAGCTGGCGTGTTATGGCTTTCATCTATTCTTTCCCAATAAACGCTTCACCATCCCCAGCGAAGCCGCGCCACTGTTCAAAAGTAGCAGACCATCCAACATACCCAGAATTTTATGGCAGACTAATTTCACCAACCGTGTGACGCTGGCGGTCTACCTCAATTACCTGTTCAATCGCCTGCTCGCCTACAATTTCGAATACCGTTTTATGATCACCGAAGACCGGGCGGATTTTATCAAGGCGAACTACCCGAAAGAGATTTTTGAAAGCTACTCCAGAATTAAGATCGGCGCGGCACAGGCCGATTTATGGCGGCTGCTGGTTCTGCAAAAATTCGGCGGCGTCTATATGGATATCGATGCACATCTGGTCTGGCCGTTAGGCGCAATCATAGATCCGGACTACGACGAACTTTATCTGCTGATGAAGCGTGGCGAAATCAGCAATTATTTTATCGCCAGCAAGAATAACAATCCTCATCTCGATGAAATGATTCAGATCATCATCACCAATATAAAGGAAAACGTCATCAAAAATGTTTACGACTTAACCGGTCCCGGCGTATTCAATCAGGCGCTTGACGTAAACGCGGTTAATACCCGAAGCTATCGTTATCTGTGCAACCAGGGCAACTTCACCAATGAATATTTTCAGTACATCGACAAGCATGAAGGCAAGTGGACCAAAGCCCAGCAGCAAATCGACATCATCAGGAAGTAGGATGTTAATCATCCCTGTCCAGCGATAGAGTAATGCAAAAACTTCCGACAAAAATCCTGGTTATCCGTAACGACAAGCTCGGCGACTTCATGCTGGCATGGCCTAGCTTTCAGGCCATCAGGAAATTATTCCCCGAGGCCCGCATTTATGCACTGGTACCGGCATACACCCGCCCGATGGCGGAAATCTGTCCTTGGATTGATGAAGTCGTTCTGGACGAAGATCATCATGGCCTGTCAGGAATCATCAAAACCACAGCCCATTTAAAAGCATACAACTTCGACGCTGCGCTATGCCTGCACTCCACGCCGCGCATTGCGCTGGCATTATTCCTGGCCGGCATTCCTCACCGTTTTGCACCGGCTTCCCGCATCGACCAGATCTTTTACAATCACACCCTGACCCAGCGCCGCTCGCGTTCGGAAAAACCCGAGTACGAATACAATGCCGATCTGGCTCTGTTTATGGGCCAACACTTCGGCGTGAGTGGCAACTACAGCCTGAACCCGCCATTGCTATCTTTTCCTGACAATGAAATTGAGCAGATCAAAAACCAGTTTTATGCCGAACACCATATCGAACCTGACCGAAAACTAATTTTTGTTCACGCCGGCAGCGGCGGTTCTGCCACGAATTTATCCATTGAGCAGTATGCGCAACTGATCCTACTGCTTGCTAAGAACTCATCATTGTTTTTTGTATTAACCGCAGGGCCAAGGGAAGAAAAACTTAACGAAAAATTGTCACAGCTCATCACGGACTGTGATCATGTTATTTATCATTCAGACAAAGGCATCGTTGCATTCGCCAAAACCTGTGCCATCGCCAGCG
>JAVVEE010000121.1:0-1865 GCA_032251315.1 Gammaproteobacteria bacterium | reverse complement strand
GTCAAACGCCTGCTGCCCTATATATGGGATTTCAAAGGCCGGGTTATGCTGGCGCTGGCCTGTCTGGTCCTGTCAAAAGTGGCGGTGGTGGGAATGCCGCTGGCATTAAAAGAAATTATCGACTCGCTCGACCCCACCCAACTGAGCGAGCCGGTAGTGACCTTGCCGTTAATGTTGTTGCTGGTTTATGGCGGCCTGCGCCTGGTCAGCAGCCTGTTCAACGAGCTCAGGGATGCGATTTTTTCGCGAGTGCGTTTTCACGCCATGCGGGTCATTTCGAAACGCGTGCTCGAGCATCTGTACACGCTCTCACTGCGGTTCCACCTCGACCGCAAAACCGGCGGCATTACCCGCGACCTGGAGCGAGGTACGAACAGCCTGAGTTCGATTCTTAACTATCTGGTTTTTAATATTCTCCCCACCGCCGCAGAGTTTGTGTTTGTCGCAATTATTTTGCTGGGTAAATATGAGGCGAAGTTCGCCGTTATTACTTTTGTCACCGTCACCCTCTATATTATTTTTACGCTGAGCGTAACCAACTGGCGTATGCATTATCGCCATGAAATGAATGCCCTGGAATCACAGTCCAATTCGCTGGCGGTTGATGGCATGTTGAATTATGAAACCGTTAAATATTTCACCAATGAAGCCTGCGAAATAGAGCGCTATGATAATACGCTGGAGAAGTGGGAACACGCCGCGATAAAAAGCCAGAACTCCATGGCGACGCTGAATTTTGGTCAGGGCGCTGTGATTGCAGTCGGCGTCACCTTCATGATGATCAACGCCGCGCAGGGCGTGGTCGATGGTGACATGACCCTGGGCGATCTGGTGCTGGTGAACGCCCTGATGCTGCAACTGTTTATCCCGCTTAATTTTCTCGGCGTGGTTTACCGCGCCCTGAAATATGCGCTGGCCGATATGGACCTGATGCAGAAACTGCTGGACACCAAAGCCGAAATCGCTGACGCCAAAGATGCAGAGCCCTTAAAGGTGGATAAAGCGCATGTTGAATTTAAGCATGTCTCCTTCTCCTACGGCCTGGAGCGGAACATCCTTAAAGATATTTCATTCGACATCGAACCGGGACAGAAAGTCGCCATCGTCGGGCCGTCCGGTGCCGGCAAATCCACCCTCGCCAGATTGCTGTTTCGATTTTATGAAGTCGACGGTGGTGCCATTCTCATCGACGGGCAGAATATCAACGCGGTGACGCAGGAAAGCCTGAGGCAGACTATCGGTATCGTGCCGCAGGATACCGTGCTGTTTAACGAAACCATCGAACACAATATTCGTTACGCCAAACTCGATGCCAGCGATGAAGAAATCAAACAGGCGGCGATGATGGCCAATCTGCACGACTTCATCATCAGCCTGCCCGATCAGTATCAGACCATGGTGGGTGAGCGCGGCCTGAAATTATCCGGCGGTGAAAAGCAAAGACTGGCCATCGCCCGGGTGGTGCTAAAAAATCCAAAAATACTGGTGTTCGATGAGGCCACATCCTCACTTGATTCGCATTCAGAACAGCTGATATTAAGCTCGCTGAAAGCGGTCGCCTCACATCACACCACGCTGGTTATCGCACACCGCCTTTCCACCATCGTCGACGCCGATAAAATTCTGGTGCTGGAAGATGGCTGGATACTGGAGCAGGGCACACACCAGCAACTGCTCGCCGCACAGGGGCTGTACAAGCATCTCTGGGATTTGCAGCAGGAAGAGAGAGGTCGTGAGCTGGCAATGGCCGGGACTAAAGGGCTGTAGTATCTTTGTTGTTCATGTAGATACTAACAAAACGCATGGAAAGGATACCCTTCAATCAAGACCGTTAGCAGCAGGGATGCTGCTGCCGAGCGTACACG
>JAVVEE010000120.1:0-2306 GCA_032251315.1 Gammaproteobacteria bacterium | reverse complement strand
CCATGTGATGGAGCGCGAATCCTTCGACGATGCCCAAACCGCCAAACTGTTGAACCAGTACGCCGTCAGCATCAAGGTCGACCGTGAGGAACGGCCTGATATCGACGAGATCTACATGACGGCCGTGCAACTGATGACCGGCCACGGCGGCTGGCCGATGACTGCGCTGCTCACGCCCGACCTCAAGCCCTTCTTCGGTAGCACCTATCTGCCCAGGGCGCAGCTTCAGGAACTCATCACCCGGACCTCAACGCTCTGGAAAGAAGATCGTGCGGGACTCGAATTACAGGCCGAACGCATCGCCACCGCCATACAGCAGGCCGGCCGTCTACCCGGCGCCCCGCTCGACCGGCTGCCCGATGCCGGGCTGCCGGCGCGTGCCGCCGAGGCCTATGAAAAAACCTTTGACGTCTTCGATGGCGGCTTCGGTTCCGCCCCCAAGTTTCCCATGCCCGCCAGGCTGGAACTGTTGCTTGACGACTACGAAACCCGCAAGGACGAAAACAGTCTGGAAATGGTGACCACAACGCTGGACGCCATGGCGCGTGGCGGTATTCACGATCAAATTGGCGGTGGCTTTCATCGCTATGCCATCGACAACCAGTGGCTGGTGCCGCACTTCGAGAAAATGCTCTACGACAATGCCCAGCTGTTGTACGTCTACGCTCGTGCCTGGAAGATCACCGGCAATGACAATTTCAAACGCGTGGCCGAGGATATCGTGAGCTATATCCGGCGTGAGATGACCGGCCCCGATGGCCTGTTCTACTCGGCACAGGACTCGGAAGTTGATGGCGAGGAAGGCAAATCCTATGTCTGGTCCCTTGATGAGATCGAGCGCGTGCTGACGAAGCCCGAAACGGGGCTGGCACGTCGTGTCTGGGGGCTTGACGGGTTGGCGAACTTCGAGGATGCCTGGATCCTGCACTGGCCACGCTCCTATGCGGAGACCGCCCGCGCGGAAAAAATAAGTGAGCAAAAGCTGCATGCACGCCTCGAAATCATCCGCGCCAAACTGCTCGCCGCGCGCGACCAGCGGGAGCCGCCGCATCTGGATGACAAGTCCATCACTGCCTGGAATGGATTGATGATTGAGGCACTCGCCTACGCCGGACGGGTACTGGAGCGCCCGGACTATATTAAGATGGCGGCACGCGCCGCCGACGCTCTGCTCGTCACGTTGCGCGACCCCCGCAACGGGCTGTTGCATGTAGCACGCCACGGCCAGGCCAAATTCGACGCCTATCTCGACGACTACGCCGCCACGCTACTGGCGCTATTGGCACTGGACCAGGCTGACGACAACCCGCGCTGGCGAACCGAAGCAGTGCGCCTGTCCGACGCCATGATTGCCCGGCTATGGGATACAGGTGGTGGCTTTCACTATGCACCCATGAGCGTCGAGCACCTGCTGGTGCGCAGAAAGGACAGCTACGATGGGGTTGTACCTGCCGGTAACAGCCTGGCAACACGCGCACTGGTGATACTGGCGCAGCGGGTGGATAACCGTTATGCCGGATATGCCGCCGCCACGCTGCGCACCTATGGCACCGCGCTTGAACAAGCACCGCAGGCCATGCCTTACATGCTGCGCGCCCTGGCTGGATACCGAGGCGCCAAGCTTGCCGAAAATGCCGTACCACCGGATCAGTCCCCGCCGTTGGTCGGCACCGCCGACAAGGTCCGTGCCAGTGTGCAGTTTAATTCGGGTGACAAGCGCCGTTTTATCGTCACCCTGCATCTCAAGCCGGGCTGGCATGTCAACGCAACGCCCGCCTCATTGGACTTTTTAATACCGACACATATCAGTGCCCGTAAAGGCGACCGGACTTTTGCTGTCGAGGCCGATTATCCCGGCGGCGAACCGCTGCCGACGAAGCTGGATCGGCCCATCCGGGTTTATCATGATGGCGTTCGTATCCCGGCCCGTCTGGGTAAGGAGGTACCGATTGATGCTGACATCGTGGTCCGCGTTCAGGCCTGTGATGACCGTGGGACCTGTCTCGCCCCTGCCGATATCAAGGCGCAGCTTAACGGTAATGGTGGAAGCTCGAAGTAGTGAAAATCGGAGGGTGAATTCGACTTTAGGGCCGTAGGTCGCACTAAAACCGGGGTCGGGCATTGCGCCGTATGATGGTTAACACTACGTCTTCCATTCGGCGTAATGCGCTGCACTTATTACACCCTACGAACTGACGCAGAAGTTTAAGCGGGCCGCTGGTGATGCAGGTACTATTGAGTTACATGGAAAGGATACCCTTCAATCAAGACGCGCTGAGAATACATCCGTGTACGCTCGGCAGCAG
>JAVVEE010000119.1:0-2381 GCA_032251315.1 Gammaproteobacteria bacterium | reverse complement strand
GTGATGCTTTGACCGTAGGTTAATTCTTGACCGGCAACAACATCCTGACGACCTTCTACCAGGTGACTTTCGATCATGACTCCGATGATGCGTTTATCACCTTTGCTGACCTGAGCTGCGACATCGTGGCAGACGTCAATCTGGCGGAGGTAATCTTTGTTGCTGTTGGCGTGTGAACAATCAACCATTAACGATGAACGTAAACCGCTTTTTTCTAACTGCTCGGCGGCGAGCTGGATGTTTGCTGCATCGTAATTGGGCACGGTGCCGCCGCGCAGGATGATGTGGCAGTCGTCGTTGCCGGTGGTGGAGAAGATCGCGGAGTGGCCTTTTTTGGTAAGTGACATGAACACGTGGGGACGCGAGGCGGCGTGCACGGCGTCGATGGCGATTTTAAAGCCGCCGTCGGTGCTGTTTTTGAAGCCGATGGGGCAGGACAGGCCGGAGGCCAGTTCGCGGTGGCCCTGGCTTTCGGTGGTGCGGGCGCCGACCGCGCCCCAGCTGATCAGGTCGGCAAGGTATTGCGGGCTGATCAGGTCGAGAAATTCGGTACCGGCAGGAACGCCGGCTTTGGCGAGGTCGAGCAGCAGGCTGCGGGCCAGGCGCAGGCCTTTGTTGATGTGGAAACTGCCATCCATGTCCGGGTCGTTGATCAGGCCTTTCCAGCCGACGGTGGTGCGCGGTTTTTCGAAATAGACGCGCATGATGATGCACAGATCATCGGACAGCTCATCGATTAACGGCTTGAGACGCTGCGCGTAGTCGCGCGCGGCATCGGGGTCGTGGATGGAACAGGGACCGACCACCACGACCAGCCGGTCGTCTTCGCCGTGCAGAATTTTATGAACAGCTTCGCGATGGTGAAACACCGTTTCGGAGGCCTGTTCATCCAGGGGGAATTCTGCGTGCAGTTGCGCCGGAGGAAGTACTTCCTGCAGGCCGGCTATGCGGACATCGTCGGTTTTAAAAATCATTCTGGCTTCGTGGTTAATCGTTTTATAAGAATGTTTGATTATAACGAATTAAGCCGACGAATTCAGCGGCGTGATAGTTTAATTAGCCTGCAAGTCATTGAGTATTTCCGGCAGGGCCGTCAGGGTTTCGATTTCCCGGTAGGCCTGATACTCGCTGTGCGGCCATGGCTGCCCCAGCCGGTTCAACCAGACGCTACGAATTCCGGCTTCCACGGCGGCAGAAATATCGCGATAAGGGTCGTCACCGATGTGCAGAATCTCGCCGGCGTCCAGCCCCGTTCTCTCCAGCACGCCGGCAAAAAACCGGGGGTGCGGTTTCTGGTGGCCGACTTCGGCGGCGGTGAGCGAAAACTCGAACCAGTGCGCGACGCCGGTTTTATCGATGCTGGCATTGCCGTTGGTGAGCGCGATCAGTCGGTATTGTTTTTTAAGCGCGTCCATGACCGGCGTGACGTCGTCGTAGAGTGTGATCTGCTGGCGCGCCTGATAGAAGACTTCGAAGGCTTCATTGACCCAGCCCGTTTCCAGCTTCATCTCCTGCGCCAGTGCTTTCAGCGATTCGATGCGCAATGCCGACATGTCGTGCGACAAATCCAGGCGTTGCTGCAGAAAATTGATCCGGTGGCTGCGCAGGGCTTGCGGGTCAAAACGGGAGGTAATCTCCGGCACCCGCAGCTGCATCCAGTCGTACAGCGTCTGTTCGGCCTGCATAATGGTGGGCTTGCATGGCCATAAGGTGTCATCGAGATCGAAGCTGAGCAGTTTTATTTTTCCGGGTTCAGTCATAGCGGTGTGGCCGGGCAGCGCCCTCAGCGTTTGAAGCGAACGATGAAACCATTCGCTGAAAATTGCTGCTGAAACGCGTCCAGCGCCTGTTGCGCGCGCTCCTTCGAGGCGAAATAGCCGAAGCGAACATTGTAGCGATTCTCGTCATTGCTGTTTAGATACGCCTGCGAATAGGCGCTCAGGCCGGCCTCTCTCAGCAGCTGTTCTCTGGCTGCCGCATTCGCCGAACTGCTGTACATGCCCACCTGTATCGAATACTTCGCGTCGGCCTCGGTGGCGTCATCGACGATGGCCGGGGACTCGAGTGATGGTTCTGATGATGCCTCGATTTGCGGCTCTGCAACCTGCTGCGTTGCGGTGTTGTTCGGTAACGGTTCAGTCAGTGTAGCGACTTCAGTGGAGACTGCCTGCACCGGCCCGACAAACTCGGTGTCGGTGTCACTATCGGCAAGCGCCGACGAAATCAGAGCCTGCTTATCGGCTTGCTCACTTTCATCGCTGACGACCAGCTCTATAAGAGTGGCTGTTTTTGCCGGTTCTTTAGTTAATAACTCAACGGTTTTTTCCTCGACCCGGTGCTCTACAAGGTGATACATCGCCTCTGCCTGACCCGGAGCATCG
>JAVVEE010000118.1:0-2671 GCA_032251315.1 Gammaproteobacteria bacterium | reverse complement strand
GGGCAATCACGAGCGTGAGAATAACGGCTATTGAGCTGCCTTTACGATGAATGGCGGCATCGACTTCGCTCATAAAATGCAGGTCGTCTTCCTTGCTGAAAACATTCAGCAAGCCCCGTTTCTCCCTGTGCTCAAAAGCGTCTTTTATTTCTTTGTTTCTTGACATAATAGGTATCTCTATCGTTTCACGGCACTAACCTGTCCGTCTTTCAGTGCTTTCAAGACCTCTGCCTTGGGACCATCGGCAACGACCTTGCCGGCGTCCATGACAATCACACGATCCACCAGATGCAGAAGGCTGGTACGGTGCGTGAAAAGCAGCAGGGTCTTATCTTCCATGGTCTCCAGTAATCTCTGCCGCAGAAGGGCTTCAGCATTATTGTCCATGGCACTGGTCGGCTCATCAAGCACCAGGATTTCCGGGTCGAGAAGCAGCGCCCTGGCAATCGTCACCGCCTGGCGCTGACCACCGGAAAGGTTCATGCCGCGCTCACCGACCTGCCAGTCAAACCCGGCGGGATGGCCTTTGACAAAGTCGGTAACACCGGCCAGATTTGCGGCACTCAGAATCGCCGGGCCATCGACATATGGAGCACCGAAAGCGATATTGTCACGAATACTCCCATAAAAAAGGTAGTTGTCCTGGCTGACGTAACCGATATGGCTTCTCAGGTCGGCTACATGCAGCTGACGCAGATCGATGCCATCCAGTTTAACGCAGCCTTTCTGCGGTTCATAAAGTCCCATGCAGAGGCGGCCTAATGTACTTTTCCCCGAACCGGTCCGACCGAGGATAGCAACCTTTTCCCCTGCTTTAATCCTCAGGGAGACGCCATTCAGTGCCGGTGTCTGGCTATTCGGATATTGAAAATGCACATCTTCAAAGCTGATCGACGGCCGCAGGTTCTGAGCTTGTATGAACTCACGACCGACAGGTCGTTCATTTGGTTGGCGCATCAACAGGTCGAGTGACTTGAGTGCCATGCGCGACTGCTGCAGGCGAGTCAACATGGCAGCCACGGCTCCGAGTGGTGCCATCGCCCGGCCGACCAGAATATTGCAGGCGATCAGACCGCCCAGGGTCAATTCACCTTCAGCGATCAGGTATACCCCGCCGATAATAATCGCCACGCTCACCAGCTGCGCCGACCATTGCGAGAAAGATATGGAAAAGTTGGAAAGAGCACGCGCTCTGCTGGTCGACTTGGCATTCAGACCGATCACTTCTTCCCAACGCTTCTGAATCTGTCCTTCGGCCATACTGGTCTTGATCGTCTCCATGCCGGTAATGGCCTCAACCAGCAGAGCATTTTTCTGCGCCCCTTCGCGAAAGCTTTTTTCGATGATCCGCTGAAACGGAATCTGTAGAAAATAACCGACCAGCACCACGACCGGCACAGCCACAAGCGGCGCAAAAGCCAGTGGGCCGCCTATATAGGCAATCAGCCCGATAAACAGGAAGATGAACGGCATATCCACCAGAGCCATCAAGGTAGTGGAACTGAAAAACTCGCGCAACGATTCAAATTCGCGCAAGTTGTTCGCCAGGGTTCCAGCTGATTCCGGCTTGTGGTCAAGGCGCATCGATGTCATCTGCTGCATCAATTTGCTGGCGATGATGACATCGGCATTTTTACCGGCGACGTCAGCAAAATAGCTGCGCAGGTTACGCAGCAGAAAATCAAAAAGGTAGGCGATAAAAACCCCGAGGGCGAGCGCCCATAGAGTATCGAATGCATTGTTCGGCACCACCCGGTCATAGACGTTCATGATGAAAAGCGGACTGGCCAGGGCCAGGATATTGACCATAACCGTTGCCAGCAGGACATGCTTGTAGATCGGGAAGAATTTGAAGATGGTTCCCCAGAACCACTCGCGCGTATCAACCAGTCTGAGTTCGCTCGCCCGCTGATCCAGCTTTCCTTCCGGATGCACCAGCAAGACGTAGCCGGAATATTGTTCCTGAAGCCGCTCCAGCGACAAGCGTTTGCTGGTTCCGCCACCTTGAGGAAAGATAACTTCAGCATGAGTCCCGGTTAAACTCACCAGGACACATGCCATATCATTCTGCAACACCAGGATGCAGGGCATGATCAACGTAGAGATTTTGCCGATATGTGGCTTATGAAAGGTGCGGACCGTCAGGCCCGCCTGCTCCGCGGCCCTGATACAGACGGCAAGAGGTGGTCTTTCCCGGTCTTGCGGCATACCGGCTTTAAGGGCTACGGTTGAAACCGGTCGTCCCAGCAGACCGGACACGAGCGAGAGGCAGCGCAACACCGGCGGTTCGTAATCAACCAGCCCCGGCGAAACAAAATCACTGGATCGGCGTCTCGGTGTGGGCTTTCGAGAGGTTTCCGCTTTCGCGACGTCCTCCTCGACAGACTGCGACAGTACTTTAGCTTGACTATTTTCTTCTGGCATGGTCCCTCGTCAGAGCCAGACGGATGAAACCATCGGCCTGGTTTCCCCATGACTCTCAAGGTTTTTACTACAGCTTAAAGACAATAATTCAGGCGAGTTACCCAATGGGACTATAACACTTAATTCTGACGAATGCGATTTGTCTGCACTTATCACTTGAATTATAGACGATTTATCCCATACGAAAGTAGTAAAAACACTTGAAATGTCAGCTTGGCAAGCATTAAAGTCTTTGATATACATATAG
>JAVVEE010000117.1:0-2840 GCA_032251315.1 Gammaproteobacteria bacterium | reverse complement strand
CGTGTACGCTCGGCAGCAGCATCCCTGCTGCTGACGGTCTTGATTGAAGGGTATCCTTTCTATGCACCTTGTTAGTATGTATTTTCTGCCGTATCATTTTTTATTCGGTTGATCATGGCCCGCAGCTTTAAATAATGGCTACCTTTCCAGTATATTTTTTTGCACTGTGGGCACTGAAAGAACTCGTTGTAATACTTTCCGGTTTTAGGTGGTAGCTGCGCTTCTATTGTCTGCTTGTCGACGGCCTGCAATTCTCCGTTACAATGCATACAGCGCGTGAACGGTTTCAGCCGGTTGTGCAGCTCAAAGCGTGAGATGATTTCAAGTAGTTGTTGCTGTGGTTGTCGGGCACGAACAAAATATCCGTAGATAACCTGTTTGCGCATGAGCAACTGGCGGTCGCAGCTGAACAATATGCGTTGTTCATCGGCGGAAATATCGGCGAGCAGGGCATCCTCATAATCATTGCGGTAGAGGGTATCGAAACCCAGAAAGCGTAGATAGGCGGCGAGCCTTCCCAGATGAACATCTGCGACAAAGCGGGGATGGGATAGCGCTTCCGGCTGGCAATGCTTTAATGCGGATGCAGGCATTGCCGCCAATGACGTTTTTTCCAGCTGCGCCTGATTTAGCGGCGGGTACAGTTCGATATTGTCACCTGCCTGTACGCCATATTCAAAATCAACAGATTCTCCATTCACAATAATCAGATCAACTTCGGTGTGAGGCACACCGAGTGATTCGATCAGGTCCTTCACTGATCGATTATTTTTCAGCTCATGCTGGAACTCAAGGTAACGCAGATGCACTGGCAGGAAATCATTGAGTTCATCATGAAAGCAAAGGTTAATGTTACGGCTCATAAATCTATGATAACGGATACTGGGCTCTATGGCATGCTGCATGATAATGCGCAACTCAACCGGATTGTCCGTTCACGCAGGTGAACAGGCTGCTTGAAACTGTGCAAAGTGAATACTTTTAGCCCGTATCCGCTTCCCTATGAGTTCAATCGGTTGGCGGGGCGTGAATCTATGCCCATTCTGAAATATAATGGGCGCTCTTTGTCGCCAGGAGGTTGTCAGCCTCCTAGCTCCATAAACAGAACAATATCAGGATTCGAAACATGCCAAGTTCAAAAATCATCTACACCGAAACAGATGAAGCGCCCGCTTTAGCCACCTATTCTTTTTTCCCCATTGTGCGCGCCTACACCAAAGCAGCCGGCATTGAAGTCGAAACACGAGATATCTCTCTGGCAGGCCGTATTCTGGCTAATTTTCCTGATAATTTAACAGCTGAACAAAAGCAGCCGGATGCTTTGGCCGAACTGGGCGAGCTGGCAAAAACCTCAGAAGCGAATATTATCAAACTCCCAAATATCAGCGCCTCGATCCCGCAGTTACACGCGGCTATCAAGGAGCTACAGGCGTTGGGTTATGCGATTCCTGACTATCCTGATGAGCCTGGCAATGATGCAGAAAAAGCGATTAAGGCGCGTTATGCCAAAGTGCTTGGCAGTGCGGTGAATCCGGTATTGCGCGAAGGCAATTCCGATCGCCGCGTCGCCGCCCCGGTGAAGGAGTATGCGCGCAAGCATCCGCACAGCATGGGTGAGTGGTCAGCGGATTCCAAAACACGCGTGGCATTCATGAACGAGGGTGATTTCTACGGCAGCGAACAGTCGGTGGTGATGAGCGCAGAGGGCGAAGTAAAGATTACGCTGATGACGGATGAAGGTGAGAGCCGCGTACTCAAGGAGAAAACGCCGCTGCTGGCCGATGAAGTGATTGATGCTGCGGTGATGAGTCGCAAGGCGCTGTGCGCGTTTTATGAAGAGAGCATTGCAGAGGCGAAAGGCAAGGGCGTGCTGCTGTCACTGCATCTTAAAGCCACCATGATGAAAATTTCTGATCCAATTATGTTTGGTTATGCAGTGAAGGTCTATTATGCCGATGTATTTGAAAAACACGCGGCAACGTTTGAAAAACTGGGCGTGGATACGCGCAACGGTCTGGGCGATGTCTACGCCAAAATAACCACGCTGCCGGAAGATGAGCGCCGGCAGATTGAAGCCGATATCGCAACGGTTTACCAGTCGCATCCGCCGCTGGCGATGGTCGATTCAGACAAGGGCATTACCAATCTGCACGTGCCCAGTAATGTGATTGTCGATGCTTCCATGCCGGCGGCAATACGCGCTTCCGGGCGCATGTGGGGCCCGGATGGCAAGCTGCATGACACCCTCGCAATGATCCCAGATCGCTGTTATGCCACGATTTATCAGCAGGTCATCGACTTCTGTAAACAGCACGGCGCGTTTGATGTCACCACCATGGGCAGCGTCAGCAATGTCGGATTAATGGCGCAGAAGGCCGAGGAATACGGATCGCACGACAAGACCTTTGAAATTCCCGTGAATGGCATGGTGTGTGTGACCGACGATGCGGGCAACACCTTAATGCAGAACAAAGTTGAGCAGGGCGACATCTGGCGTATGTGCCAGACCAAAGATCTGCCGATTCGCGACTGGGTCAAGCTGGCAGTGAATCGCGCCCGGCTTACCGGCCAGCCGGCTATTTTCTGGCTGGACAAAAATCGTGCGCATGATGTCAATCTGATCGCCAAGGTTAACGCCTATCTGAAAGACCACGACACCACTGGTCTGGTAATTGAAATCATGTCGCCGGATGAGGCCATTCGCTACACCCTAAAACGCGTTAAAGCAGGCGAGGACACTATTTCGGTAACGGGCAATGTGCTGCGTGATTATTTAACCGACCTGTTCCCGATTTTGGAATTGGGCACCAGTGCAAAAATGTTATCCATCGTGCCGCTGC
>JAVVEE010000116.1:0-3033 GCA_032251315.1 Gammaproteobacteria bacterium | reverse complement strand
CCGAGCGTACACGGATGTATTCTCAGCGCGTCTTGATTGAAGGGTATCCTTTCCATGTAACTCAATAGTAAGTGATAACGATTTGTGGTGCTGGTAATGGCCTTTATCTCCGTTCGCACTAATTACTTAACAATACATGGATCAGAATGGTTTTATTTCTTTCACTAACCCAGAGAAATATTTATGAGCTCAATGTCTTCATCACCCGCAAGCGGTGACGCACTGCTTATCGTTGATGTGCAGAACGACTTTCTGTCTGAAGGTAAGCTTGCAGTACCTGATGGAGACGAAGTGGTACCCGCACTTAATCGCTACATTCAGGCTTTCACTCGCCATGATTTACCGGTGTATGCGACTCGTGACTGGCACCCCGAGAATCACTGTTCATTCAGGCCACAGGGTGGGCAATGGCCCTCACATTGTGTTGCCAACACGCGCGGAGCCGAATTCGCTGATGATCTGGCTCTGCCTGAAAACACGACCATTATCTCCAAGGCCACCCGTGCGGATAAGGATGCCTATTCCGGGTTTGATAATACCGATCTGGATACCCACCTTAAAAACGACCACATCACTACTATATATATTGGCGGTCTGGCCACTGATTACTGCGTGCTTAATACGGTTAAAGATGCATTAAAAAATGGTTACCGAGTGTACCTTTTAACGGATGCCATACGGGCGATAAATGCCCAGCCCGGAGACGGTGAGCGAGCCATTAATGAAATGCAACAGGCCGGCGCGGAGCTCATCAGTGCAGACAGGATAGCTGCATAATGCTAAACAACGATCTGCTGCTTACTGATCTCTACCAGCTCACTATGTCCAAAGGATATTTTGATCACCAGATGAACGAAATCGCAGTGTTCGAGTTTTTTGTGCGCGAGCTTCCCCCACAACGAAACTTTCTTATCGCTGCAGGGCTAGAGCAGCTGCTGGTGTTCCTGGAAAATCTAAAGTTGAGCGAGAGCGAGTATCACTGGCTGAAACAGTCCGGTCACTTTGATGACGCCTTTATTGATCGCCTTTCTGAATGGCGCTTTAGAGGTGATGTTTATGCCATGCCCGAAGGCACGATATTTTTTCCCAATGAACCTATTCTGTCGGTCATTGCGCCACTGCCCCAGGCTCAGTTGATTGAATCGCGGCTTATTAATCTGTTGCAATATCAGACGCTGGTGGCTTCAAAGGCTGCCCGCTGTATTCTGGCGGCACCCGGTAAGACGCTGGTCGATTTTGGCTTGCGTCGCACCCATGGGGCGGAAGCCGGATTGCTGGCAGCGCGAGCCAGTTACCTGGCAGGCTTCGCCGCCACTTCGACGGTACAGGCGGGTCAGATATTCGATATTCCGCTCTCCGGCACTGTCGCCCATTCTTTCATTCAGGCCCATGATGATGAAACTCAGGCGCTGGAAAATTTTTCCCGTTCAATGGCTAAAAATATTACGCTGCTTATCGATACCTACGATACCGAAGTCGCGGCGCACCAGGTGGTCCGGCTTGCGTCGCGTTTGAGCAGGGACAACATTCAGATAAAGGCTGTGCGCCTGGACAGTGGGGATCTGGAAAAGCATGCCCGAGCTGTCCGCCAAATTTTTGACGACGCCGGTCTAAACGAGATAAAGATCTTTGCCAGCGGCGGTATAGACGAATATCAGCTGCAAGCATTAGAACAGGCTGAGGCACCGATTGATGGCTTTGGCTTGGGCACGCATCTGGGAACTTCCAGTGATGCCCCCTATCTTAATTGTGCCTACAAATTAACTGAATATGCCGGACGGGGGCGCCGTAAACACTCCGAAGCCAAAGCGACCCTGCCCGGTCGCAAACAGGTGTATCGGCACTTCGAAGACAATGGTGATATGCGCCGTGACGTCATTTCCCTGCACAATGATTCTCGCTCAGGCACGCCCCTGTTGATACCAGTCATGCGTAACGCCGAACGACTACAGCAACCCGAATTTTTGCAATCCATTCGTCAGCGAGCCGCTCAGCAACTCGGTATCCTCCCTCCTAATCTGAAAAATCTGAATGAGGCTGCATACTATCCGGTAACGGTATCTCGAAAATTGCAGGAGTATACCGACGCTGTTGACAAGACCCTGGGGATTTAATCATGAAAATATCCGGTTTCTTTAGCCGGTAGTTTATACCAGCTATCACTGCTGTCCCGTTAACTTTCACAGTAAAGCTATCTGATTACTGTTGACGTTTACTGCCCGTGGCGGATCGCCACGCAGTAGTGCCATCAAGTCTCGTTTTTCAAACAGGTTAAGTTGCAATAGTCGTAAAATCTGTTGCATGCTTCTGGTTAATTTTGACTGGAACTTAATAAAAGCAAGAAGCAGGTACATGCACATCGCAATCCATATTTGTGTCATCACCGCATTCTTGCTTGTACCCACAAATGATTTGATTTTCAGATTCTGTGCGGCCAACGGTTACGTCATGGCTCTTGCCTTCTGTTATGGTCACAAACTCGGGCAAATACCCGGCATGGTTCAGTCCAACATGGAGCTTGATCGCGCCCTTGGTGGTGCGAAAATCCGCCCAGGGGAAAACCGACAGGCATAAATCGATCGTTGATGCATCCAGCGAATACAGTGGATGACTAAAGCGGAAATTGTGACCGGGAACAATGTTCTGGCAGCGGTGCAACAGCTTGCCAAATAAGGCTTCATAGAGCGCATACGGTTTGCTGTCATTCATGCGAGACAGATTGGAACGGGATAATTTGGCGCTGCCCAGATGATAAAGACGGTGGGCCTGAGCCGAGGTGCTTTCCACAATGTCCCGTAAGCTGATACGACCGGCCAGTTGCGCCATGGCCATGGTCACAAACTGCGACCATCGGGACGCAGTACGGAAAGAACGCCCTGAATGGTGCCAATTGGCAAGGGTTTCGAATTCATGTCTCGGGATAATTTTGAGCAATTGTGCCAGGACGGTGTTATTGCTATTGAGTTACATGGAAAGGATACCCTTCAATCAAGACGCGCTGAGAATACATCCGTGTACGCTCGGCAGCAGCAT
>JAVVEE010000115.1:0-3064 GCA_032251315.1 Gammaproteobacteria bacterium | reverse complement strand
TAGCGACAGTTGTGTCGTTAATATCATGATGAGATATTTTAATGATCACCGAAGACCAACTAGAACAAGCCTGCCTCGACTGGTTCAAAGCTACCGGTTATGAAACTGCCTGCGGCTACGATATTGCACCTGATGGCGACAGCCCGGAACGCAGCGATTACCGGCAGGTTATTTTATTTGATCGTCTGCTGAGCAGCCTTCAGCTGATCAACCCGCATTTTCCGCCGGCGGTGCTGGAGCAGGTGGCGCAGCAAATAAGCAAACCTGAAACGCCGGTGCTGATTAAAAGTAATCGAATTTTTCATCGTTTTTTGCTGGAAGGGGTGAAGGTCGAGTTTAAGGACGGTGATAAATCGCACACCGATTATGTGCAGCTGGTGGATTTTACCAACACCGGCAACAACCAGTTTCTGGTGGTGAGTCAGTTCACCATTGCGGGCTTGAAAGGCAATCGCCGCCCGGATTTGCTGGTATTTATCAATGGCCTGCCGCTGGCGGTGATTGAGCTGAAGAACCCCGCTGACTATAACGCCGACATCTGGTCGGCGTATCAGCAGTTGCAGACCTATAAAGATCAGATCTCTGATCTGTTTGTGTTCAACGAGGCGCTGGTGGTGAGTGATGGCCTGATCGCCAGGGTCGGTTCATTGACCGCCAATAAGGAACGTTTTCTGCCGTGGCGCACGCTGGCGCATGAAGATGACAAGCCCGAGTTTGAATACCATCTTGAAACGCTGGTGAAGGGCTTCTTTAACCCTGAGCTGTTTTTGGATTACATTCACTATTTCATTCTGTTTGAGCAGGATGGTGATGCGCTGATTAAAAAGATCGCCGGTTATCATCAGTTCCACGCGGTGCGTCAGGCGGTGAAGGCGACGGTGACGGCTTCGTTACAACATGACCAGGGAGAACAACGGGCGACTTATGCCGACAAGGTGGTGCCCGGTTCGGGCAAGGCGGGGGTGGTGTGGCATACCCAGGGTTCGGGTAAGTCGATTTCGATGGTGTGTTATGCCGCCAAGCTGCTGGCGCAGCCGGAGATGAATAATCCGACCATTGTGGTGGTGACTGATCGCAACGATCTGGACGGGCAGTTGTTTAATACCTTCAGCATGGCGACCGAGGCATTAAAACAGACGCCGGTACAGGCCAGCGACCGTGATGATTTGCGCGATATTCTCGCCGCGCGCCAGTCGGGCGGGATTATTTTTACGACCATTCAAAAGTTTGCTTTGTTAGGCGATGAAGATAAGCACCCAATATTAAGCCAGCGCCATAATATTGTGGTGGTGAGTGATGAAGCGCACCGCAGCCAGTATGGAGACAGGGCGCGGCTTAATACCAAAACTGGCCAGTATACGTTTGGTTATTCGAAGCATCTGCGTGATGCCTTGCCCGGTGCTTCGTTTATCGGTTTTACCGGCACGCCGATTTCCGCCGAGGACAAAGACACCCGCGCGGTGTTCGGCGATTATGTTTCGATCTACGATATTCAGGATGCGGTGGATGACGGCGCTACCGTGCCGATTTATTACGAATCGCGTCTGGCCAAACTGGATATTAATCAGGCGCAAATGGAAGCGCTGAATGATGAAGTGGAAGAGGTCATTGAAGACGAAGAAGATTTAGCCTCGCGTGAAAATACCAAGTCAAAATGGGCGGCACTGGAGAAACTGGTGGGCAGCGAACCCCGCGTTGAGCAGGTGGCGATGGATCTGGTCGCGCATTTTGAAAAACGCACAGCCACGATGCCGGGCAAAGGCATGATTGTGTGCATGAGCCGTGAAATATGCGTGGACATGTACAACGCCATCGTCGCCATTAAGCCTGAGTGGCACGATGCAGACACCGCCAAAGGCGCGATTAAAGTGGTGATGACGGGATCGGCGACCGACAAAACCAAAATGCAACCGCATATCAATAACAAGGAAACTAAAAAGCTGTTCGAAAAACGCTTTAAAGACGCTAACGACCCGTTTCAGTTAGTGATCGTGCGTGATATGTGGTTGACCGGTTTCGATGCCCCCAACTGCCACACCATGTATATCGACAAACCCATGAAAGGCCATAACCTGATGCAGGCCATCGCCAGGGTTAACCGCGTGTTTAAAGACAAACCCGGCGGGCTGGTCGTGGATTACATCGGCATTGCCAGCGAGCTGAAAAATGCCCTAAAAACCTACACCGACTCCAAAGGTAAGGGCGCACCGACACTCGACGCCCGCGAAGCGTTTGCCATCCTGCTGGAAAAGATGGAGGTGGTGCGCGGCATGCTGCACGGCTTTGATTACAGCGCGTATGAAACCAAAGCGCTGCAACTGTTGCCCGGTGCAATGAATCATATTCTGGGGCTGGAGGACGGCAAGAAACGTTTTCTGGATGTGATGGCCGCGATCACCAAAGCTTTTACCCTGACCGGCACCATGGATGAAGCCGAAGCCCTGAAAAAGGAGATTGCCTTTCTTGCCGCGGTAAAAGCCGCCATCAGCAAATTTACCAGCATCGACAAACGCCGTACCGATGAAGAAAAAAATTCGGCCTTAAAACAGATTATTGACAATGCCATCATCGCCGATGGTGTCACCGATGTGTTTGCACTGGTCGGCCTGGATAAGCCCAATATCGGTCTGCTCTCTGAAGAGTTTCTGGAAGACGTTAAAAACATGCCGCAACGCAATCTGGCCATGGAGCTGCTGGAAAAACTGCTGCGCGATGAAATCAAGGCCCGCATGAAAACCGATGTGGTGTCGGAAATGAAATATTCTGATCGCATTATGGAAACCCTGCGTAAATATCACAACCGCGCCATTGAAACCGCACAGGTGATTGAAGAGCTGATCGCACTCGCCAAAGAAATGGAAGCTGATCTGGCCGAGGCCGATAAACTGGGGCTGAACCCGGATGAGATTGCCTTCTACCGCGCCCTGATTCAAAACGAATCCGCAGTGCGTGAACTAGGCGACAACAACCTGCGCGAACTCGCCAAATTCATTACCGAGCAATTACGCAAAAGCACCACCGTCGACTGGCAGGTGCGAGACAGCGTACGCGCCAAACTGCGCAA
>JAVVEE010000114.1:0-3179 GCA_032251315.1 Gammaproteobacteria bacterium | reverse complement strand
GTTCTGGTCATACACTTCACCTTACTGGGCGGGACAGTTTCTGGATATATGGTGCACCAGGACAATGCGCTCAAAGATTGAACCGATGAAGAAGGTGGCCAGAATGTTGAAGCGGCATCGGCCTCTGCTGCTCAACTGGTTTCGAGCCAAAAAACAGTTTTCCAGTGGCATTGTGGAAGGTTTTAACACCAAAGCAAAACTGACTACCAGAAAAGCCTATGGTTTTCGGACCTATCATGCGACTGAAATCGCCTTATATCACGCGCTTGGAGCGCTACCTGCCCCGAAAACTACCCATGAATTTTTCTGACGAGGCAAAAATAATAAGGAGGCTGCCATGCGCACGATCATGGTCATTAATGCAAAAGGGGGCTGCGGCAAAACCACCCTCGCTACCAATATCGCCGGCTTCTACGCCAACAAGGGCCATAACGTCGCACTGGCCGACTTCGACCCGCAGGGCTCGAGCCTCGACTGGCTCAAGGCCCGCCCCGAAGGCCGTGCGCCGATTCACGGCATCGCCGCCTACGAAGGCAGCATGCGCGCACCGCGTGACACCGACTACCTGATCCTCGACGTGCCGGCCGCCATCCACGGCAAGACCCTCACCCAACTCGTGCGCCGCGCCGAATCACTCGTCATCCCCGTGCTGCCGTCACCCATCGACATGCGTGCCTGCGCCCACTTCATCGAAGAACTGCTACTCGTCGGCAAGGTCAACCGCGACGAGGTCAAACTCGCCGTCGTCGCCAACCGCGTGCGCGAAAACACCCTCATCTTCCACAGCCTGGAAAAATTCCTCAAACGCCTCGGCATCCCGCGCATCGCCACGCTGCGCGAGACCCAGAACTACATCCGCGCCGCCGAACGCGGCCTGAGCATTTTTGAAATGGCCCCCTCACAGGTCGAACATGACGTCGACCAGTGGAGATCACTGACAAGGTGGTTGAACAGCAAGCGTAGCGTGACGGAGTAAGCCGGTTTATATAAGGACACTGAACACTTCTGCTGTATTTGGGAATAATAAAAATCCTTTTACATATTCATCATATTGATGCTGAAGGGTTTTGTTATTCATGCAGGAATTTTAGTCATCCTGAAAGACGGGTTGTAATGCGTCTTTAGGATGACTACTTATAGTTATGCCTTCAATAACAACGAATTAAGTGTATTGACAACGTACATACAGTGATCTATATTTCTTCTATGGACAAGAAGTTTCAACTGAATGGAATCAACTTTATTTGGGATACCAACAAAGCTCAAATAAATACGAATGATCATGGAGTTACCTTTGAACAGGCTGCGCAGGCCTTTTTTGACCCGTTTCTTCGTATCGTCGATGCGAGCCCCGAGGAGGAAACGCGGGATGCTGTCATTGGCATGGATGTGCACTGGAATTTACTTTTTGTCGTACACATCTTCGTTGAAGATGATCGGGTTAGGCTCATTTCGGCACGGAAAGCAACACGAACAGAGAAGCAATTCTATGAAAATTGAAACCCTAAAAAAACGACTCAAGCGTGACAGGCCGATGACCTCTGTCACGATACGTATGCCTGATGATGTCATTGATGACCTAAAACGAATAGCTCCTATACTTGGTTTTTCAGGTTACCAGCCCTTAATAAGAGCTTATGTAGGTCAAGGCCTTAGAAAAGATCTAGAACATCTTGATAGCGACAAAGTTTCGGCTTTGGTTTCCAGCTTAAAACGTCATGGTGTCAGTGATGATGTTATAGAGGATGCCTTGTCAGAAGCAATGCGAGATCAGGCATAACAGGGTAGCTGGCTCCTTCTAAAAAAATCAGAAAAATTTCATCAATGTGTTATGGAAAATTAGTGTCAGAGTGAACCTGCCCCCGTTTAACGGACACTTTTAATCAGTGAGCGGACTTGCTCAGTCTCGTTTTGTTCGCTCTGGCGACCTGGCGCGCATTTCTTACGATTGCTGATGCCTGCGATGACGCAAAAACTGGCTCATCAACGGCTTGACGCTGGTGCCGTGGACGAGAATCGAAAGCGTGACCACAATCAGCGTCAGCTGGATTAGCTCCAGGGCCAACTCTTCGGGGAGGCCATGCTGGATGGCGAACATCAGGTAGTATAGCGAACCGATGCCACGCACCCCGAACCAACTGACCATGCTGCGTATCGGCCACGAGGTGCGCGTGCCTAGCAGGCCAGCGAGGACACTGACCGGGCGCGCTATCATGAACAGGAATAATGCAAGCCCCACTGCACGCAAGCTCCAGGAATCGATAAACAGGGTGCCGCCGATCAACAGGATGAGCACCAGTTCCGAGAGTCGTTCCAGGTGTTCCTTGAAGACCAGCGCCCCTTCGCTGACGGTCGGCGCGGGCTCGTTTTCCGGGCCTGGATTTTCCGCTCCCGGTTCGTTCAGGCCGTTCTGCAACTGATCCGGGTTGTCCAGAGCGGCGCTATTCATATCGGTGCCGGCGAGTTTAAGTTCGGTCTGGCGCAGCGCGACGGCCGCGAAAAATACCGCCAGAAACCCCCACGCATTGACCAGCTCACTCAGGCCATACACCACACCGATCAGGCCGAGCCCGAGGAAGTCATCCATCAGCTTGTGCCGGGGCGGGGTGCCACGCAGTTTCCGTCCCAGATGGGCCAGCGAAACGCCGGACGCGACCCCGATGGCAACCCCCGCTACCGTGGCCCACAGCACATCGACCAGCGCCCAGCGCAGGCCGAAATCGCCAAGCTCGTGCAACCCCAGCATTCCCATCCCCAGCATCACAAACGGAAACGCGCTGCCATCGTTCATGCCCGCCTCGCAGGTCAGGGTAAAGCGAAGCTGGTCGCGGTCGCCAGGATGGCGGGTCTGCACATCGGTCGCCAGCACCGGGTCGGTGGGCGCCAGGATGGCGCCCAGCAAGACACCGGCGCCCAGTGGCAGGCCGAGCAGGAAATACGCGAAGGCGGCGACCATCCCGACGCTGACCGCCATCGACACCGATGCCAGCAGAATCGGCGTGCGCCAGCGGGCGAAGCTGAACGGCACGGGCATTTTGACTCCGGCGGAAAACAGCGAAATCAGCACCACCACTTCGGTCAGCACTTCCAGCAGCGCCGATTCCTTGAGCGGGTTGAAGTGAAATAGATTGAGCACCGTCGGCCCGACCAGCAGCCCCACGGCCAGGTAGACAATTGCC
>JAVVEE010000113.1:0-3238 GCA_032251315.1 Gammaproteobacteria bacterium | reverse complement strand
GTGGTCATCTTCAGGAAGAAGATGCTAAATATTACAGCAAGCATAAATTAGGAAAGCATGCTCATCCAGAACCACTTTATGATCGTCGCACTGCTGAAAACAGTATTGAACTGTTTCAGTCCGTTGACTTTGATGAGTTAGTGGAAATAAAAGATCTTCGTTTTCACCTGCAACCAGCCGGACATATTCTTGGCGCTGCAAGTATCATTCTGGAAGCAGAAAACAAAAGAATAGGCTTCTCAGGTGATGTGGGTAGGTTTTCAGATGTTTTGATGAATGCACCGCGACCATTACCTGCTCTTGACCATTTATTAATGGAATCAACATACGGAAATCGACAACATAGTAGTGTCGATCCGTTCAAGCAATTGGCGGATGTTGTTAGTAATGTAGCCCGAAATGGAGGCATCTTACTTATACCAGCTTTTGCCGTCGGACGAGCCCAAGCCCTACAGCACATGCTTGCATCACTGATGGCTGACGAAGTTATTCCGAAAATGCCTATATACCTCGACAGCCCGATGGCAATTAAGGTTTCGGATATTTTTTGCGAATTCAAAGCCCAACACCGGCTGAATACCGAGCAATGTCATCGCATGTGTAACGTTGTCACCTATACCCGATCAGTAGAAGAATCCAAGGCCCTGGCTGGACAAACATACCCTCATATCATCATTGCAGGCAGTGGTATGGCTACCGGTGGCCGTATTCTGCATCATTTTAAAAGGTTACTCGGCAACAATAAAACAACGGTACTTTTCACAGGCTATCAAGCTGGCGGAACCCGGGGGGCGAAACTTTTAGAAGGCGCCAATGCGGTAAAAATTCATGGCGAATGGATACCGGTGCGAGCCAAAATTGATAGTATCTCCGGGCTCTCAGGGCATGGGGATTATCTGGAACTGTGTCAGTGGCTGAAGGACTCAGACTTAAGTGAATCAACGCAGATTCATTTGGTCCATGGTGACGCCGATGCGCTTGACGGTTTTCGTATATATCTTCAAGAAAATACCCCTTTTACAGTTAATGTGGCTGAATATGGGACCAATCTTCAAGTATGACTAATTAGCTCTGCGAATGGCATGCCCAACAAAAATCAGGAGACCCGACTATGCAGGTTGAAACGTTAAGAGATGTCCTTCACTGGACAAGCGAGTTCCATCAACACCTCAGCGAGTGTTTGAAACATTGTGCCGACAATAATGAGAGTGCTCGTGCACAAATGCTTCTCAAGTATTTATCAGAACATGAAGAAAAGCTTAGACATGTTATTCACCAGTTTGAAGTCACAGGTAATGAACACGCGTTAAATACCTGGTGTTATGAGTATTTAAATAAAAATCCGATCGTTCAACATCATCATTGTGATGCGCCATTTGCTGCACTATCGACGACCGAAATTATGCAGGTAATTATTGATCAGCATAAGCAGGTCATTGATCTGTATCGTTATCTACATGAGCGCGCGGATATACCCTCGGCGGGAGAGCTGATGGAGACACTCAAATCCTTTGAAGAACATGAAATGATGCAGATGGTGCAGTCAGCCAACCGTTTAGAAGATCTGTGACGAAACTACCATTGATCGATGCTCACTCTTGGGGTTGTATGAAGCATTTAGAGAGATGATATACGAAATATTTTCTGGTCCATGCATGAAAGCTAGAAATTTTATTAAGTGAATCATATCGGGTTTATCGGAGGCTAACTTTCTTGAGAGAATTAGCCGATGAACAAACGATCTGGATATTCACCCGAAGTACGGGAACGCGCGGTTCGGCTGGTATTAACCAGCGAGCAGGACCATCCATCACGCTGGGCAGCGATACAGTCTGTTGCCGCCAAAATTGGCTGCACACCTGAGACATTGCGCTCCTGGCTCAACAAAATGGAAGTTGATAGCGGCAGCAAACCTGGTGTGACCAGTGATGCTGCCGCCAAGCTCAAAGAGCTGGAACGGGAAAACCGTGAGCTGAAACGCGCCAATGAGATTTTGCGCAAGGCAGCGGCTTTTTTCGCCCAGGCGGAGCTCGGCCGCAAACCGAAATAATGGTCGAATTTATTGACCGTGAACGAGACGTGTACGGTGTCGAGCCAATCTGTGATGTGTTACCGATTGCACCGTCCACCTATTACCGCAGCAAGCATGTGGAGCGACATCCGCAGCAGCGTTGTGCGCGGGCTGTGCGAGACGAAGCCCTGATGCCTGAGCTAGTCCGTGTCTATGAAGAGAATAACGGCGTCTATGGTGCTCGCAAAGTATGGAAGCCGCTAAAACGCGAGTCGATAGCGGTGGCCCGCTGTACGGTTGAGCGATTGATGGGCGAACTGGGACTGGAAGGCGTCAGGCGGGGCAGACGCTGTGTCACCACTATTCCAGACGAATTGGCTGACAAGCCACTCGACCTCGTTAATCGGCAGTTTACAGCGCAGCGGCCGAATCAGCTTTGGGTAGCAGATATTACCTATGTCGCAACCTGGTCCGGCTTTGTCTATGTCGCTTTCGTAGTGGACGTATTCTCCCGATACATTGTCGGTTGGCGGGCATTAAAGAGTTTGCAAACCGATATTGTTCTGGATGCACTGGAACAGGCTTTGTGGGCACGCGGCAAACCCAAGGGCGTCACGCATCACAGCGACCGTGGCAGCCAGTATTTGTCCATCCGCTACACCGAGCGTCTGGCAGAAGCAGGATTCAAAGCCTCAGTCGGCAGTGTCGGTGATTCCTATGACAACGCACTGGCCGAGACTATCAACGGCCTGTTCAAAGCCGAGGTGATTCACAAAGATGGACCCTGGAAAGGACTGGATGACGTAGAACTCGCCACATTGAACTGGGTGGACTGGTTCAACAACCGACGGTTACTTGGCCCCATTGGGGATATACCCCCCGTAGAGTACGAAAATCTGTATTATCAACAAGCCGAGTCTGCTGCGGCATGACTCAAATAAAACTCCCTCCGACAAAGCCGGGGCGATTCAATCCTTAGATTTCCCATACAAGGACTTTCACCTTGCCAGAAATGACAAGCTTCGCTTGTCGCACGGGGTCTGAATAGTTACCATCAAAATGGTTTGCGCCCGTTCCCGCTCTCGCCAATCACTCCCTTTCTTGATGATTAGCTGTAGTTGCTCTCGTTCGCTTTCGCTCAATTCAATTGGCCTGACCCGCATTTCTTCACCACCACCAACGTATTTAAAATTACGCCTTTTTACTGCATGGTGATTTTTTGTTAAG
>JAVVEE010000112.1:0-3286 GCA_032251315.1 Gammaproteobacteria bacterium | reverse complement strand
CTCGATGTCGGCTCATCACATCCTGGGGCTGAAGCAGGTCCCAAGGGTATGGCTGTTCGCCATTTAAAGTGGTACGCGAGCTGGGTTTAGAACGTCGTGAGACAGTTCGGTCCCTATCTGCCGTGGGCGTTTGAGAATTGAGGGGAGCTGCTCCTAGTACGAGAGGACCGGAGTGGACGTACCACTGGTGTTCGGGTTGTCATGCCAATGGCATTGCCCGGTAGCTACGTACGGAACAGATAACCGCTGAAAGCATATAAGCGGGAAGCTGGCCCCAAGATGAGTTCTCACTAGATCTTTAAGATCTCTGTAGGTTCGTCGAAGACTACGACGTTGATAGGCTGGGTGTTGAAGTGCAGCAATGTATGAAGCTAACCAGTACTAATGAACCGTGAGGCTTGACCATATAACCCCAAGCAGTTTGCCGAAAGCAACGCAAGGTTATATTAGTGTGTAACACGAGAGTGTAATTACAATTTAATTCAATAGTATACTTGGCTTTCCAGTTTAGGTTGTTTTGTAGCAGTAATGCAAAATGACCAACCAGTTTGCCTGGCGGCAATAGCAAGTGAGAACCACCTGATCCCATCTCGAACTCAGAAGTGAAATCGTTTAGCGCCAATGGTAGTTTGGGGTCTCCCCATGCGAGAGTAGGACACCGCCAGGCTTTAGAAAAAATCATACCCAGTCCCTGTGACTGGGTATTTTTTTGTCCGCAATTTATGCATTATGAATTTATGGTTGAGGCAGCATCACTTCACTGCACTTGCAGCATAATATATTTATTTAAAAAGCTCTGACAAGTCTAATATTTGTTAACATCCATCTCCTATGCTTAATTACCCAAACATTGACCCCGTCGCCATTAGTCTCGGCTCGTTGAAAATTCACTGGTACGGTTTAATGTACCTCATTGGGTTTGTGGCAGCCTGGCGACTGGGTATATATAGAGCCAAAGATTCGGAAAGATGGAGCCGAAAGAGTGTCGAAGATCTCATCTTTTACGGTGCGCTTGGTGTTGTACTGGGCGGCCGTATTGGTTACACCCTGTTTTATAACTTCCCCTCCTTTGCCGAAGACCCGATGTCGATTTTTTATATATGGAAAGGGGGCATGTCATTTCACGGTGGGCTGCTGGGTGTAATAATTGCCTTCTACGTATTTGCACACAAAAATAGCATGAGTTTTTTTGAAGTCTCGGACTTCATGGCGCCCATGATCCCGTTAGGTCTGGGCGCCGGCCGAATCGGAAACTTTATTAACAAGGAGTTAATCGGCCGTCCAATGGAAACTGTCATGCCGTGGGCAATGGATTATGGCGATCAAATAGCCCGGCATCCGTCGTCACTGTATCAGGCATTAACTGAAGGCTTATTGCTGTTTATTATTGTCTGGTGGTATTCATCCAGACCCAGACCGTTGATGGCGGTTTCTGCGGTGTTTATCATAAGCTACGGAACATTTCGTTTTATCACCGAGTTTTTTCGCACTCCCGATGCGCATATCGGATTTTTAGCTTTCGACTGGTTAACCATGGGGCAAATGCTGTCCGTACCCATGATTCTGGTTGGAGTAATCACCTATTACTTCGCAAAAAAGAACATGAAGGAAATTCACTAACCATGAAACAATATCTGGATTTAATGCGTCACGTGAAAGAGAGTGGAAATCAGAAAGGTGATCGTACCGGCACCGGCACCGTCTCCGTCTTTGGTTATCAGATGCGTTTTGATTTAAACGAAGGTTTCCCGCTGGTCACGACCAAGAAATGCCATCTTAAGTCCATTGTTCATGAGCTATTATGGTTCCTGAAGGGCGAAACCAGCACCCGGTATTTGACTGATAACGGCGTTAAAATCTGGAACGAGTGGGCGGATGAAAATGGCGAGCTTGGTCCTGTCTACGGATATCAGTGGCGAAACTGGCCGTGTCCTGATGGGCGGCATATCGATCAGATCTTAGAAGCCATAAATTTGTTGAAAACCAATCCTAACAGTCGTCGTATTATTGTCTCGGCCTGGAATGTTGCTGATCTGCCAGATGAAAACATCAGCCCGCACAAGAATGTGAAGCAGGGGAAAATGGCGCTGGCTCCCTGCCATGCATTTTTCCAGTTTTATGTTGCAGACGGCAAACTCTCCTGTCAGATGTATCAACGCAGTGCCGATATTTTTCTCGGTGTACCTTTTAACATCGCCTCTTATGCATTGCTGACCATGATGGTGGCGCAGGTATGTGATCTAAAACTGGGTGATTTTATTCATACCCTGGGTGATGCGCATTTATATAACAATCATCTTCAGCAGGCCGAGGAGCAGCTTGCCCGAAAGCCCTTCCCGTTGCCTACGCTTAAAATTAAAAAAAACAGGGGTTCCATTTTCGATTTCGAGTTTGACGATTTTGAATTGATTGACTATCAGGCGCATCCGCACATCAAAGCGCCCATTTCCATATAGATACTATTGAGTTACATGGAAAGGCTACCCTTCAATCAAGATGCGCTGAGAATACATCCGTGTACGCTCGGCAGCAGCATCCCTGCTGCTGACGGTCTTGATTGAAGGGTATCCTTTCCATGCACCTTGTTAGTAAATAACCTGTTGAGCTTTATTAATGATCGTTTCTATCATCGCCGCCATGGACAAAAATCGACTTATTGGTCGGGATAACGATTTGCCCTGGCGATTGCCATCAGATCTGGCGCATTTCAAAAGAGTCACCATGAACAAACCCATTCTGATGGGGCGCAAGACCTACGACTCCATCGGACGGCCCTTGCCGGGGCGTAAAAACATAGTATTGACGCGAGATGAAAACCTCAAAATTGAAGGTGTGACTGTGGTCAATTCGCTGGATGAAGTGATGTCGGCTGTACGGGATGCTGATGAGTTGATGGTGATTGGCGGCAGTGAAGTTTATGAACGGGTGTTGCCGAGAACACAGCGTATGTATCTGAGTTTCATTGATGGCGAGTTTGAGGGGGACGCCTGGTTTCCCGAATTTGATGAACACGACTGGGAGGTTGTCGAATCCAGAGACCAGCCGGCAGATGAAAAAGGGGCTCCCGGCTGTCGATTTGTAACCTATCAGCGAAAGTGATTCATGCTGCGATGACTGCTTTTTTCCGGGTCTGGATCCAGTGTGTTAAATTTTCCAGCTGCTGTCTCTAAGTGAAAATTTTACGATCAAGGATTCTACTTCAGAAAAACTCTGCATTTACTAACAAAACGCATGGAAAGGATACCCTTCAATCAAGACCGTCAGCAGCAGGGATGCTGCTGCCGAG
>JAVVEE010000111.1:0-3575 GCA_032251315.1 Gammaproteobacteria bacterium | reverse complement strand
AAAGCAGGTGGCACCGATCCGGAAGGCAATCTGGCCCTGCGCCGACTCATCGAGCGTGCCAAAAAAGACCAGGTGCCCAGCCATGTGATCGAAAAGGCGATCAGCAAGGCCAAGGGTGGTGGCGGCGAAGATTTCTCCCCAGCGCGGTATGAAGGTTACGGGCCGGGCAGCTGCATGGTCATCATCGACTGCCTCACCGATAACCCCAACCGCACCTTTGGTGATGTGCGGCTCTGTTTCACCAAAACAAAATGCAAGATCGGCACCCAGGGCGCGGTCAGCCACATGTTCGATCATGACTGCATTCTGGCCTTCAAGGGCGATGATGAAGAGGCGGTTCTGGAAGCATTGATGCTGGCGGATGTGGATGTGACCGACATTGAAAACGAAAACGGTATCATCACCGTCTTCGCGCCGCACACCGAATACGCCAAAGCCAAGCAGGCCTTGTTGGAGGCTTTCGGGGAGATTGACTTTGAGGTCGATGAGATCCAGTTCCTGCCAAGAATCACCACCGCCATTAGCGGTGACGACGTGGAAATGTTCAACAAGTTTATGGAGATGCTGAACGACCTGGATGACGTGCAGAATGTTTATCACGATGCCGAGCTCGGCGAACCGTAGTCCGGGAGATGCAGGTGCCGGTCGAACCGGCGACATTCGCAAAGATCAAAACCGGTTGACACCGTAGTCATTAAGTTTCTTCGGAATAAAATCTGTAGCGACTTTACAGCAGTTACCAGCCCCGGCCACCATAACCGGAATAGCCGTAGGGGCGATAGCGATCATTGTCGCCCAGGGCTTCTTCCACCCAGGACATGGGAGTCCAGACTAGCCAGTTATTCCAGCCAATTTCCCAGCCATTGTTATTGTCGCTCCACCAGGCAAAACGGGATGAAGAAAAGAGCAGAAACAGTGCAGCCAGCATCGATTTTGAACCGGCCCGGCGGCCTTAAATTACCATCAATGCAGCGTAGTTTTTAAAAACAGCGGAAGGTGTAATATCAGAACATGCCGATTTGTTCAGTATAATAAAGAGGAGAACGTTTAATGAAGCTGCCTTTAGAAATAACCTTTCGAGATATACCAAAATCCGATTTTATCGAAGCCAATATCAGGGAAAAAGCCGCCAAGCTGGATACCTTTTATGACCACATCATGGCCTGTCGCGTAATCGTTGAGGCGCCCCACTCGCACAAGCACAAAGGCATCCTCTACCATGTCATTGTCGATGTCACCGTGCCCGATGGCGAACTGGTGGTTGATCGCATGCATAACGACAATCACGCTCACGAAGATGTCTATGTGGCCATCCGGGATGCCTTCGACGCCATGCGCAGGCAGCTCAAGGCCTATGCCCGGAAACGTCGCGGAGACGTCAAGCACCATGAGGCACCGCCCCACGGCAACATATCCAGTCTGCACCCCGAACAGGACTTCGGTCGAATCATGACCAATGACGGTCGCGATATCTATTTCCATCGCAACAGCATCATCAATGCCGATTTTGATGAGCTGGACGTGGGCGAGGAGGTCAGGTTTTCCGAGGAAGCCGGTGAAGAGGGGCCACAGGCAACGACCGTTCAGGTTGTCGGTAAGCACCACATTGCGGGTTAAGTTAATCGGAGCAAGGGGAAAGATATGACAGCAGGACGGTACTGTAATCGGGAGGTGATCATCACCGCGCCGGAAACCACGGCGACGGAAGCCGCGCAGCTGATGCGGGAGTATCACGTTGGTGATCTGGTGGTGGTTGAAAAGCAGGAAAAAGAGAATATGCCCGTAGGCATTGTTACCGATCGCGATCTGGTGATCGAAATCATGGCGCAGGATCTTTCGCCCGAAGTAAAGCAGGTCAAAGATATCATGAGCGCCCACCCCGTCAGCGTTACCGAATCAGCGAGCCTGTTTGATTCGCTGGAACAGATGCGAGGGCGGGGTATACGTCGTCTGGTGGTGGTGAATGATCAGGGCGGGCTGGAAGGAATTCTATGCGCCGATGACGTCATCGAGCTGATCGCCGAGATCAGTAATGATCTGGTAAAGCTGGTCCGTCGCGAGCAGATGCACGAACAGCAAGAGAGGCTTTAACATCTGAAGCGGTCAGTGCGGTGTAAGCAGCAGGCTGTAATCCAAAGCAGGCGTTCACGCTCCTGATGCCCCGCCACGCGTATGTCCGCGACGGATATTTCATCCGCCCAGATTAATCACCCTGAGAAATGATTCGGAAAGTTCGCCCCGACCGGCCTTGTCAATAAGCTGCTCTGCGGTCTGGATGATTTCGGCCAATGGCCCGGTTAAAAATACGATGCCCAGTTCCAGGGTCACGCGTCTGTCGGCAATCGGGTTAAGCACATTGGGATGGGGAGGCTGAAGAAAAACCAGCTGTATTTCACCCACGCTATCGGGGATGGATTCACAGCCACCGCCGGGAGCAATAAATTGAAACAGTTCCTCCGGGTTGTGAAAAGAGACGCTGTCCTCTTTTAAGGTCTGTTCGCCCGCTTTCGCAAGAAATTCAACAGTAATAACAGGTTGCATTGCAATCACCTTTTTGATCTGGTTAATAATATTTACACCGAGAAAATTCACTGCGCAGACAAAGCCGTTTGTGTTGCAGTTAACGTCGTCCAAAAAATCATCGCCTTCATGTTGCTGCAAATATGCGGTAAATACAAAGCCGGCGAGAACATGCGAATGACGGATTAACAAGAGCATTAATCGTCAGTATTTAAAGCACTCAGATGCTCATCAAGCGTGGCGGTTAATAACCGATACTGCTCCTCAGACATATAATGCGCGACTTCCTGGAACGCATAATTGGCGATTTCGACATGCATTTTTGCATTGCGCCCGTCCCCCTTTAAGGCGCACTCAATAGCCGCATTGAAATGTTCCCAGATGCTGCGTCGCAGTTTATCTTTAATCGCGGGATGCAGTTCAGTATCATTTGCTTTTGTCTTGAAGTATTTTGCAAGATCATTAATTTGACGAGTGTTAACGGCGTAGCCTGGGTTTTTATCAGTTTCGCTACTTGCACGGAAAGGATAAGGAACAAAGTGTTTTTCGGTAGCCGAATGATGAACCGTGCCGGTGCTGACTGGATGCGGAGTGATGACAGCAGGGTCGGCCTCTTCATGTTTAATGATTATATTGTTAATGCATTCAGACAGAGAGGATCTTATATCGGTGGTATGAGCATTGTCGAAACGTTGATCCTGGTTATGATAACGGTGCATGCGCCTATGTAATTGAGCTAAAGTAAGCTGATTATAGAGTCTTTTTAATTCATCAATTAAAGCGCTTAGAAATTTCGATATGATCATTGTAGTTGTCCAGGATTCACAGTGAAAAAACGACCATCCAGATCTCGGAGCAGGAATGAATTCAAATGCGACTAAATGGTTTTCCTGCTCCGATTATAAGTATAGTCAGCTTATGTATAAAAAATGTCAATGAACAGTGAAGCTGTAATATATAACCGTAACGATGGTGTTTTATATAAGCAGGATTAATTTTTCGGTCGGCACAAATCTTATTAAATAATAAAAGCTTTTTTCTCTTTGGAGAAACCC
>JAVVEE010000110.1:0-3578 GCA_032251315.1 Gammaproteobacteria bacterium | reverse complement strand
GTCAAGCGTATTTCCCTTAAAAAACACAGTGCAAGCGGGTTGATTGCTATTGACATTTAGCGCTTAATTTTTATATTGCATTCAATGCAAGTTTTGTTTGGCAATCACAATATCTTGTGTTAATTTATCGGTCTGGCACTACATGATGATAATCAAATGCTAATAAACACGGTTCTAAATTAAAGAATTGCCCACAGAAAAACGACAACAAAGGGATGAATAAATGACTGCGCCCAAATTACACACTGTACCCACTAATGTTTCAGATGTTCCTTTCCAGGAAGCCTCAATCGATATCTGGGACACTAAATATCGCCTCAAAGCCAAAGACGGCAGCATCGTGGATAAAACCATGGACGACACCTACGTTCGTGTTGCCCGTGCTCTGGCTGATGTCGAGACCAGCGCCGAGCTCAGGAAAAAGTGGTATGACAATTTCCTGTGGGCGCTGCGCCACGGCGCCATCCCTGCGGGGCGCATTATTTCCAATGCCGGTGCGCTTGATCACAAACCGGCGACCTCCACCATTAACTGCACCGTCTCCGGCATCATCATGGACTCCATGGACGACATTCTTGCCAAGGTGCACGAATCCGGCCTGACGCTGAAAGCCGGCTGCGGTATCGGTTACGAATTCTCCACCCTGCGCCCCAAAGGCGGTTACGTCACCGGTGCCGGTGCCTACACCTCCGGGCCGCTGTCGTTCATGGATATCTACGACAAGATGTGTTTCACCGTCTCCTCCGCGGGCGGTCGCCGCGGAGCACAGATGGCCACCTTCGATGTCGGCCACCCCGATGTCTTCGATTTCATCCGCGCCAAGCGTGAAGACGGCCGCCTGCGTCAGTTCAACCTGAGCCTGCTTATCAGCACCGATTTCGTCGAAGCCGTAAAAACCGATGGCGACTGGCCACTGGCATTCCCGATCACTACCAAAGAGTGCGCGCAGGAAAATGTTGACCTTAATGACAGCTCCAAAATCATCTGGCGCGAATGGCCGGTGAAAGCCGATTACGTCACTAATGAAACCGGCAAGAAAGCCTGCCGCATTGCCCGTGTCGTCCCGGCCCGTCGTCTCTGGGACAGCATCATGGCCTCCACCTACGATTACGCCGAGCCCGGCTTCATTCTCATCGACAAGGTCAATGAGATGAACAACAACTGGTTCTGCGAAAACATCCGTGCCACCAATCCCTGTGGCGAGCAGCCGCTGCCGCCGTATGGCTCCTGCCTGCTGGGTTCCATCAACCTGACTCGCTTTGTGAAAAATCCCTTCAGCGGCAAGGCCGAATTTGACTGGGACAGCTTCCGCAAAACCGTCAGCATCTTCACCCGCATGCTCGATAACGTGGTCGAAATCAACGGTCTGCCGCTGGAACAGCAGCGCGAAGAGATCATGAGCAAGCGCCGTCACGGCATGGGTTATCTGGGCCTGGGTTCCAGCCTCACCATGATGGGCGTGAAATACGGCTCAGAACAATCACTCGCCTTCACCGAACAGGTCACCAAAGAGCTGGCACTGGAAGGCTGGCGCACCGGCATCGAACTGGCGAAAGAGAAAGGCGCTGCGCCCATCTTTGAAAAAGAGTTCGAAGTCACCGCCGAAATGCTCTACAAACGCCCCGAAATGATCGTCGATGGCTACAATGTCGGCGATAAAGTCCCCGGCAAAATCCTGCACGCCAAATACAGCCGCTATATGCAGAAGGTGGCACAGGAAGATCCCGCGCTGGTCGACGCCATGAGCGAAATCGGCTGCCGCTTTACCCATCACAGTTCGATTGCGCCCACCGGCACCATCTCCCTGTCACTGGCGAACAACGCCAGCAACGGCATCGAACCCAGCTTTGCCCACCACTATGCCCGCAACGTCATTCGCGTCGGCAAAAAGAGTAAGGAAAAAATCGACGTATTCTCATTCGAATTGTTGGCGTATCGCACCATGGTTAACGCCAAAGCCATGCCCTATACCGAAGAAGAAGAAAATAAATTGCCGGATTACTTTATCTCCTCCGATGAAGTCAGCCCGAAACAGCACGTCGACATACAGGCCGCCGCGCAGAAATGGATCGACTCCTCCATTTCCAAAACCGCCAATGTCCCCACCGACTACCCCTTCGAAGATTTCAAAAACATCTACGAATACGCCTACGACATGGGCCTGAAAGGCTGCACCACCTTCCGCTTTAATCCGGAAGTTTTTCAGGGCGTACTGGTGAAAGACAAAGATCTCGAAAACACCCTGTATCAATTTACGCTGGAAGACGGCAGCACCGTCGAATACAAGGGCAACGAGGAAGTTGAATACGATGGTGAAATACATTCCGCCGCCAATTTATTCGACGCACTGAAAGAGGGGTATTACGGCAAGTTCTAACGAACGGCCCAACAGGACACTATCATGACCAATAAAATAAACAAAAAAATCGTCGACTTCAAAGTCGTAAAAAAAGAAGAAGAAAATCCGGTTGAAGCCACGCCCGCCGTTCCAGTGCGTGAACACATGCATGAAAATGTAGAGCGTCCCGAACTACTGCTAGGCTCCACCTACAAAATAAAAACCCCGCATTCAGAGCACGCCCTCTACGTCACCATCAACGACGTTATTTTAAACCAGGGCACCGACCACGAAATGCGCCAGCCCTACGAAGTTTTTATTAACTCCAAAAACATGGACCACTTCCAGTGGGTCGTCGCCTTAACCCGCGTCATCTCCGCCGTGTTCCGCAAAGGCGGTGACGTCTGCTTCCTTGTGAAAGAGCTGAAATCGGTATTCGACCCGCAGGGCGGCTACTTCAAAAAAGGCGGAAAATTCATGCCCTCACTGGTCGCCGAAATCGGTGACGCCATTGAATCGCACATGCGCATGACCGGCTTCCTGAAAGACGAAGAGCTCGACGAACACCAGCAAAAACTCGTCAATGCCAAACGCGCCGAATACGAAGCCCAGCAGCAAAGCTGCGACGACAGCGACGAAAAAGGCGACTTCCCCCCCGGTGCACAACTGTGCGCCAAATGCCAGACCAAAGCCGCGATACTAATGGACGGGTGTATGACCTGTTTGAACTGTGGGGATAGTAAGTGCGGGTAGGGTAGAGACAAAAACAAAACCAAAAGACAGGTAGGGTGGGCACCGTTTTTGTGCCCACCTGTAAATCCAAACCTCGCGCTCGATAATTATTGCGCAGGTTATTTATATTTTTTTGAATTGTTTTATTTAAACCGCGTGGGCACAAAAGCGGTGCCCACCCTACTTGGCTAAACGTTAGGCTATAAAAGCAATCGCAACAAGGAACGAAAAATGAGTGAAATTTTCAAAAATAAGCAGCTAGTCCATAGTTTAACTTTAGATGAGAAAGCATCTTTAGCAGGTGCTCTTCATTATATGATGGAATATCCTGACGTTTATGTTAACCAATATGAATTTTATGGTGAAGACACATATTTACATAACAAAATAGATATTATTGTTAATCTCAAAAAGAAATATGACCAAGAATCTGCCAGCATTATTAGTTCAACTGATATTCACTACTCTAATGAAGAGTTATTGGTAATATGGACGATCATTAATATTA
>JAVVEE010000109.1:0-3640 GCA_032251315.1 Gammaproteobacteria bacterium | reverse complement strand
GCTGATCACACAGATGGCGCAGACCGCAGCCTGCAATCGGCACCATTCGGTTGAACAACAGTTGTGTCGCTGGCTGTTACTGACCCTCGATCGCCTGCCATCAAACGAACTGGTGATGACGCAGGAACTGGTGGCCAGCATGCTGGGTGTGCGCCGCGAAGGCATCACCGAAGCCGCCGGGAAATTACAGCACGCTGGTATTATTAGTTACCGCCGTGGCCACATTACTGTGCTGGATCGCTCCGGACTTGAGAGACAGACGTGCGAGTGCTACGCCGTGGTCAGGAAAGAACTCAATCGTCTGCTGTCTGATGTGCAGTATCGTCAGGAACCTGTTATGACTAAGGTCGCACACGTTGTGTTGCAGGAGAAGGATTAAACGGGCAGCGGCGCTGTAGCGATTATCTCGCAGGTTTGTACAGCCGGCGGATTTTATAAAACCCGAGCCGTCGCACTTCTTTCTGTGCCAAATAAAAAAATCCCCTGACAAGCAGGGGATTTTTTTGCTGGAGCGTTTGTCTTACGGAAGGTCTGAATAATTCCATCTTGGAATTATTCAGACCTTCCTTAACGCCTTATGGCTGGTTACCTCATCTGGTCCAGAGTAACAGCTGTCTGCGAGTACAGGTTGCCGATCACGGTTGTGGTATTACCAACAGTAATGGCTTTTTCTGCCAGGATAGTGCCTTCAAAATGCGCCGCCGAACCGATGGATGCACCGGCACCGCCGCCGACCTGCCAGAAGACGTTGCCGGCCACAGCGCCATCACTGCCACAAGCAACCATCACAGCGGTGAGCAACAGGCCTGATGACCATTTCAGCGGATTAATAATACATTTAAATTTTTTATTATTGAAGTAAAATTGATCTGAATGCGACAAGCTTGACTGGCTAAAATTGTCTCTTTTGTTTCAGCCTTTAAAATAAAGTGCAACTGACTATCGCTACTATTAATTATTTGCAAGCACACTGACGATGAAAGCATCATCAGTGTGCTTTTTGATGCTAAATATTACCTATAAATCCTGTCAGGCTTACTTGATACTGGCATGTGCTTTAGCAAGGCCAGTCTTAAGATCATCCCATATTTTATCGGCTGTTCCCTTGACCTGATCCCATGCTTCGTTAGTGGCCTTTTTCATCTCTTTTAACTTTTCTGTCGCGGCGCGTTGCTTTGCGCGCAATTCATTAAGCTCACCTGCGCTCTGGAGTTTGATGTCTGAGCCTGCGTTCTCAATTTTTGCTTCCAGTAAATTAATTTGTGCGTCCCATACATTTAGTTCTGCTTCCATTTTTTCTATCGTTGCAGTATAGATACTCATCGCTTACTCCTTATGTGATGTCAATAATCATTGATTGCGTCAACTGTCTTATTCCTTTTTGTCACTCATTGATTCATCGACTTTATCGGCAGCATCATCAATTTTATCGCCGGCTTTATCCACCGCCTGGTCAATATTTTCACCGGCGGTCTCAGCTGGGCCTGGTTCATCGCATGCGGCAAGCCCAACAACCAGTAACAGCGAAGCTGCGATTAATTTCAAATCACGAATATATTTCATTTTGATTTCCTTCTTGTAGTGTGTGGTTTGTATGGGGCCTGATCAGGAATGATCAGGCCCCCCTTTTGTTGTTATGACTTCGGGTATATAAGGATGATGTTGACCCTGCGGTTTTCCTGTTGTGCGTCCAACGTGGTGCCATAAGTGACACGATCAGTCTGTCCGTATGATGCAATGTTAAGCCGTGACTTTGCGATGCCAAGCTCATTCACGAGGTAATTCACTACTGATTGTGCGCGGTTCTGAGAAATTTTCATCGACGTCTCTGCGTCCACTTTCGTTCTTGCTGCGCCGGTACCAACGACTCTGTCCGCATGACCTTCAACCACTGCGACCACTGAGGGATTGGCTTTCATATACTCCGCCACATGGTCGAGTCCGCTGCGGTACTTCGATTTAATCTCATGCTTGTATGGATCGAACTCCAGTTCCAGGGCCATGGTGATTCGGGTAGGAGCTACTTTGAGTCCCGCGATATCATCCACACATGCAATCACAGCATCTACGCGACGGTTGCTCTGCTGACCTTCGCTGCTCATGTTATATGCGCGGGGGCGGGTTTCTCCATAAGCCACTGCTTTTAGACGCGAAGCATTGATCTGATGTTCTTTTACCAGGTACTCAACAACGCTGTCCGCCCGTTGCCGGGAAAGTTTCAGGTTGTAGTCGCTGTCACCAACATTGTCGGAGTGACCTTCTATCACCGCTGTGGTATTGGGGTATTTCTTCATAAAGGTCGCCAGGGCAGCCATTTTTTCCCTGTCCTCGACGTGAACCTGATTCTGTTTAATATCAAACTCAATGTCGAGCACGGTACAGTATTCTTCAGTCTTCGTCTTGACGGGTACGATTACCTGGTGCTCTGCCTGACGGACAGGGTGAGATTTTTTTTCACCGAAACGATAGATGAGTCCAATCGAGACCAGATCAACATCGGCCTTATTGCCGACCGCATCGTTGATGCGATAGCGCTCTACTTCGGCGCGCATACCAAGGGCCTCGGTGAAATCGTATTGCAGTCCGACGCCGAACTTGTAGTTCAGCGCGTTCTTGCCAGGGTCGGGATCCGCCGGCACGGGAACGATCCCGGTGCTGCTAAAAGTGTCTTCGGTTTGGGCGTAGTTCAGGCCAAAGCGGCCGAAGGCGGAAAATTTACTGGAGAAGGGATACATGCCGACCAGATCAAGATTCAAACCGCTGATGTCGGCCTCACCGGCCAATGTTCCTGCCGGTACTGTCGTCGCGGTATAACCGAGCTGTCCCAGATCGAAATAACCACCTTCAAGAGCAAAATTCTTGTTGTACTGGTAGCCGCCAAAAAGCTTATAGCCCGTGTCGCGGTCGTCTTCGTCGATCGTAACCGAGGTAACGCCTGTCGCCATCAACTGTGCGCTGATCGCGTCATCGTCGATGTTCCCCATCGACCTGCCTACATTCGCACCCATGTACCAGCCTGAATCATCGGCTACTGCCATGTTGATTACTGCACAGCCCATCAGCCCCAGTGAACCTGCGATTTTAGTTATTTTTTTCATGTCGTACTCCAGAATTTGGTATCGCTATAGCGAAGGTAACTTATCCGTGCATTGTGAAAGCAGGGTGGAACGTGAGTCCACCCTGCTTTATTTCCTAGCTCAGACTCATGGTGCGGGCACGTTGACTGTCGCAGTTTGTAAAGCAATCGTACCGGCAGTAATTGCGCCGGCCAGAATTCTGCCGTTGATCGTGGCGCCAGTCACCGCAGTCACATCTCTGCCGGAGACGATGGTTCCGGAGAATGTCGAACCTACGCCGACGGTTGCGTCTTCAGTCGGAACCCAGAATACGTTCTTTGCCTGAGCACCGTTAAGCAGTGATACATCGGCACTGGTTGTTAGCGAGGAACCGATCTGGAATACCCAGACTGCATTGGCATTGCCGCCAGCGTTAAGCACCAGATTCGTTGAGACCAGCATGGTGCTACCCGAGGTATACGTGCCTGGAGGAATGCCGCCAGTACTAGCAGGATATAAAGCCCCCAGATCAGCACCAGCAGAAATGGTGGTTCCCGGTGGCAGCGCCTTGGCATCGTCATAGG
>JAVVEE010000108.1:0-3740 GCA_032251315.1 Gammaproteobacteria bacterium | reverse complement strand
TGTACGCTCGGCAGCAGCATCCCTGCTGCTGACGGTCTTGATTGAAGGGTATCCTTTCCATGCGTTTTGTTAGTAACACACCAGTAGCACTTGTTGCCAGGCCATCCAGGCAATGTTGACAAAAAACCACAACTAAAGGAATATCCAGCGCATACAGCCGCACTAGCCCGAGAATATAATGGAAAGATTCGACCGATTTTACGCACTGCATGGATTACTTAACAGCCACCGATACCCCATACCTCTCAATCGCATCATGGATGAACTCGAATGCTCCGGTTCCACCGCTACACGCGTAATCGGCAACATGCGTACAGATCTGGACGCGCCCATCGAATACGACCGCAAAGCCAACGGCTACTACTACGACCATAATCAGCACGGCAATCACCCTTATGAACTGCCCGGCCTGTGGTTCAACACCTCCGAACTCCACGCCCTGCTCACCGCGCAGACCCTGCTCGAGCACGTCGACCCCGGCATATACAGCCAGATGCTCAAACCCCTGCGCCAGCGCATTGAAAACATTCTCAAGGAAACCGGCGAAAACCCAACCGATATAGCAAAACGAATCCGCATCCTCTCCATCGCCAACCGCCAGTACAACAACCACATCTTCCGCCACATCAGCAGCGCCGTACTGCAACGCCGGCAACTCAACATCAGCTATCGCGGTCGGCAAAACACCGAAGCCGCCAGCCGCACCCTGTCGCCGCAACGCCTGGTTTATTACCGCAACAACTGGTATCTGGATGCCTGGTGTCACCTGAAAAATGAATTCCGCACCTTCGCCGTCGAACGTATCGAACACGCCGGCACACTCAAACAAAAAGCCAAACACATCAACGAAGAAAAACTCGACAACTACTTCGCCGCCGCCTTCGGCATCTTCTCCGGCCCGGCCACCCACACCGCCGTATTACGCTTCACCCCGGAGCGCGCCCGCTGGGTCGCCGACGAACAATGGCACCCGCAACAAAAATCAAGCTGGCTGGAAAACGGCGAATACGAACTGCAACTGCCCTACGGCAACCCCACCGAACTCATCATGGACATCCTGAAATACGGCACCGACGTCGAAGTCATCAAACCCGCCGGCCTGCGTAACGCCGTAAAAAACCGCATCGCCGACATGATGCAAATATATTCATAAATAAAAAGCACAGGCTCACCAAATGAGCCACCGACTATGGATAATAAAAAAAAGCCCCACTCCGATTGGGAGAGGCCTGAAGGGAGAGATAAAAATGAAAGACGACGCGCATAAAATCATCGGTAAAACCCGCCGTGGTGCATTAGCGTTTGACGTGGCCGACCAGAACAGGGATTCGCAGCTTCTGCCGTGGGCTTATACCGATCAAAAGGCACTGGATTTTATGCTTGACCAGATCAAGCCCATTGCCATGCGGAGAAAATCGACATTAATCTCCGCAATAAATGCGAAGAATATGCTTGCTGATGCGGAGAATACCACCCATTATATCCGCAGATATTGCGGAGAATGAAGCATGGATTTATGGGAACAACCTGATTGGCCGGCATTTTTCTGGGATGAAAAAACCGTGGCCGGCTTGCTGGCGCATGTAGCACGCGAGCAAGGCCGTCTGCTTGGAAAAATGGAAAGAGTGGACTTTGATTTGCGCAGTGAAGCCCCTGATAGTGGTAAGGTCGCCTATAGCGCGGACGAGAGCCTGTATCAAATAAAGGCAACGCCGTCACAAGAGAGTGTTAAATGGACCAATTAACAGATCTAAAAGCTATCCTGCATTCCAAACGCGCCAATATCTATTATCTGGAAATGTGCCGCGTTATGCAGAAAGATGGACGTGTGCTTTATCTGACTGAAGCCAAAAACGAAAATCAGTACTGGAACATCCCCATTGCCAACACCACCGTCATTCTATTAGGCACCGGCACATCCATTACTCAGGCAGCAATGCGCATGCTAGCCAGCGCAGGCGTATTAGTCGGTTTTAGCGGAGGCGGCGCAACACCTCTATTAGCGGCGACAGAAATCGAATGGCTGACTCCCCAAAGCGAATACCGCCCAACAGAATATATTCAAGGCTGGATGTCGTTCTGGTTTGATGAAGATAAGCGACTCCAGGCAGCCAAAATACTTCAACATGCGCGCGTTAAGTACATGAAAACCGTCTGGACAAAAGATCGCGACTTAATGGCAGAAGGCTTTAATCTACACGATGAAGATATTTCAAACGCATTGAGCAACAGTGACAGCAGAATAGAAGATGCGCCCAAAGTCACCAAATTGTTACAAGTAGAAGCCGAATTCACCAAGCGACTCTACAAAATAGCCGCCAACAGAACCCAGCACGGCGACTTTGTTCGAAGCCGGGAATCCATAGATACCGCCAACGGCTTCCTCAATCACGGCAACTATCTCGCCTATGGCCTTGCAGCAACAACATTATGGGTATTAGGCATACCGCATGGCTTTGCCGTCATGCACGGCAAAACCCGCCGGGGCGCACTGGTATTCGACGTAGCCGACCTAATAAAAGACACATTAGTGTTGCCCTGGGCATTCATCTGCGCCAAAGAGAAAACCACCGAACAGGAGTTTCGCCAGCAATGCCTGCAAGCCTTTACCGACCACAAAGCACTGGATTTTATGTTTGATCAGGTTAAAAATGTGGCTCTGAAATCAGATTGGGAGAACACCGCGCATGACTGAACAGCAGATTGAAATCTTTGAAACTCCCGATGGACAAACACAAATTGAAGTTCGTTTTGAGCGCGAGACAATATGGCTGTCACAGGCGCAAATGGCACAACTGTTTGAAAAAGACAGCGACACCATAGGCTTGCACCTAAAGAATATATTTAAAACCAATGAGCTAGAGGAATCGGCAACTACCGAGAATTCCTCGGTAGTTCGGCAGGAAGGCAAGCGTCAAATCCGCAGGAAAATTAAATTCTATAACCTGGATGCTATTATCTCAGTCGGTTACCGCGTTAACTCCAAAAAAGGCACTCAATTCCGCATTTGGGCCACCCAGCGCCTGCGCGAGTATCTGGTGCAGGGCTATAGCATTGACCGCTCGCGTTTCGAAAAGAACGCTGCTGAACTAGAGCAAGCCCTAAAACTGATCCAGACTGCCGCCCGCTCCCCGGAATTGACCACCGACGCTGGTCGTGGACTGGTGGACATTATCACCCGCTACACACAATCCTTTCTATGGCTGAAACGTTATGATGAAGGCCTGCTAGAAGAACCGGTCGGACAAACCGGCGGCACCCTGCTCACCGAACAGCAAGCCCGGCAGGCACTTGCCGAGCTCAAGTCAAATCTGATCCAGCGCGGTGAGGCCACCGAACTGTTTGCCCGTGAACGCGGTGACGGCTTGAGCGCACTGTTGGGTAACCTGGACCAGACAGTATTTGGTGAACCTGCTTATCCGACTATCGAAAGCAAAGCAGCGCACCTGCTCTACTTTATGGTAAAGGATCACCCGTTTACTGACGGCAACAAACGCAGCGGCGCATTTTTGTTTGTGAATTTCCTGCATCGCAACGGACGATTAATGAACGCACACGACCAGCCTTGTATCAACAATACCGGCCTTGCCGCTTTAACTCTGTTAGTCGCCGAATCCAAACCCGAGCAGAAAGAGACAATGATTCGGCTGATCATGAACATGTTGGCATCTGGAGACGAACAGTCATGATAAATCACAACACCATCGAATGTCTCAGCATCCAAAAACCAGGCCAGAGAC
>JAVVEE010000107.1:0-3773 GCA_032251315.1 Gammaproteobacteria bacterium | reverse complement strand
TCCTTAATGCCAGAGTACAGCTTAAACTACTGTCCGGAATATGGGGTCCACTTTACATTCAGATCAAGGTGTTCAATATTCAGCGCAGTTATTTACTGAATATCTGAAAATGCTAAAAATCACACCCAGCATGAGTCGGCGCGGGAACTGTTGGGATAATGCCGTGATGGAACGTTTTTTCAGAAGCCTGAAAACAGAAAGACTCAATCATTTGAGCTTCATTAATCACCAATCTGCTGTAGTAGTTGTCGAGAAATACATATATTTTTATAACTACAAACGAATTCATTCTGCTATCGGCTATATAACGCCGACGCACAGAGCGATGGAATTGAAAAAAACGGCTTAAGATCTTTCCAAAAAAACTTGACCATTACATCCTGAATCCGACAGCCTCCTAACCGTTTTTTCCCTGTAGCACACCTTCCTCGCCTTCCAGGCGGGCGATGGTGACCGCTGCACAGGAGTCGCTAAACACATTGACCGAGGTGCGGCACATGTCCAGCACACGGTCGACCACCAGTATCAGCCCTATCGCCTCCAGCGGCAGCCCTACCGCCCCCAGGATGATGGTGATTGCCACAAGGCTGGCCGAAGGGATACCGGCCACGCCGATGGAGGTCAGCAAGGCGATCAGTACAATTAAAAACTGGATTTCCAGACTCAGCTGCAGGCCGTACGCCTGCGCGATAAACATGGCGGCCACACATTCGTACAGCGCCGTTCCGTCCATATTGACCGTCGCCCCTAGCGGCAGAGTAAAACCGCTCACCCGATTGGAGACGCCTGCGCGCTGTTCCACACAATCCAGCGTTATCGGCAAGGTTGCTGAGGATGAGCTGGTGGAGAATGCGGTCAGTATCGCGGGCATCATCGCCTTAAAGTGCAGCGCCGGGCTTACTTTGGCCACAAATTTCAGCACCAGTGGCAGAAAAACAAACATGTGCAGCGCCAGTGCCATTATAACGGTGACGAAAAATACCGCTAGCGGGCCGAATGCCTCGGTGCCCGATTGCATGATCACTTTGGCGACCAGTGCAAAGACCCCAATGGGCGCAAATTTCATCACCAGATTGGTGATCTGGATCATGATGCTGAGCAGCCCCTGCCAGAAATCTTTTTGCACACTGCCGTGGGAGCCTTTCAGCTGAGACAGGAAATAACCAAATAGCAGGCTGAAGAAAATCAGTCCGAGCATCTGCCCTTCGGCAGCGGCTGAAACCACATTTGCCGGCACCATCCGTAAAAACACTTCCGCGATGTCACCCATGCCTGTGCCTTCAACGTTCTCCATGACGGCGTCTATATCCGATGTCATGGTCAGGGTCTCCAGCGCAGGCCGTCCATCCACAATGCCCGGTTGCAGAACATTCACCAGCAGCAGGCCGATCAGAATAGCGACCAGACTGCTCGACATATAGAAAAGGAGGGTTTTCGAGCCCAGGCGCCCAAGTGTATTGGGCTTGAGATCCATCATGCCGGTAATGATGGAGGCAACCACCAGCGGCACAATCAGCATTTTTAGCGCATTGAGAAAAAGCGTGCCGAAAAAGCTGAGCACTGAAAGCAACGTTATGCCCAGAAATCCGGTTTCAGGGGAAGCGACCAGGCCGACAATAACAGCCAGAATCAGCGCTGTAAAAATCTGCCAGTGCAGGGGCAAACGGGTGACTGCCTTAATCATGTCGCAATCCCCAAGCGCTTCTGTTTACTGAATGACTTTAGGATTGATCTGCAATTCCGCCTTATCCCTTATCGCCTGAAGAACCGTGTTGAACTCCATGGTTGACAGATCCTGTAAAACTTTTGTTTTGATCGCATCAATTTGAGCCTGACTGATATCGTCGGGCGTGCGAACCTCTTCCAGAACAACCAGCGCTACATCACCGGAATACATGGCCACATCATTGGCGACCACCTTACCGGCTTCAGGCGCAGCCATACTGAATGCTGCCTCCAGCACTGCAGGGTCTGCTTTTTCGGTATCGTCCCGCGTCAGCATCTCTGAAGTTTCCAATATGACTCCTTCAGCAACGACGTCTTTAACCATCACCTCACCAGAATTGATCCTGGCCTTGGCTTCATCCGCCGCCGCCAGTGTTTTTTCATGCGCCTTTCTCAGACGAACATTTCGCTCAATAGCAGAGCGCACGCTGTCCAGTGGCAACAGACTTGCCGGTTCGCGATCCATCACCCGCAGCACTACAATATGCTCTGGCGAGATTTCTATTACATCGCTGTTCGATTTATCATCCAGAACCAGTTTGGAAAATGCCGCAGCACGAACTTCTTCGTGAGACGCGATATCGGTACCGCTGTCACGGGTAAAATATTCACTGGTTTTGGGCTGAACATCCAGCGCATCGACTATAGCCTGCAGGGATTCAGGGTTTTCGTAAGCCGTAGCTGCCATGATCTCACTCAGTTCATAGAACCTGTTGCTAACTATATTCTGTTTGAATATTTTTTCCAGCTCGGCCCTCTTCTCTTCCAGAGATGCGACCGGCTCACTTTGCACCTCTTCCAGCTTGATCAGATGCAGGCCATATTCCGACTCCACAACCTCACTGACCTCGCCCACTTCTAGTGCATAAAGCGCATCTTCAAAAGGTTTCACCATCTGACCGGGCTCAATCCAGCCCAGATCACCGCCCTGTTTGGCGGAACCTACATCCTGGGAATAGTTACGTGCCAGATCTTCGAAACGCGCTCCTTCTTCCAGCTGTTTTTTTATGTCGAGCAACTGCTCACGAACCGCCGCCTTATCAGAGTCGGTTTTCAGCAAGATATGCCGGGCCTTGCGCTGCTCCTTCTGTGAAATGGAGGCAACATAATCGTTGTACATGCGCGTAATCGCCTGTTCATCGATTTCGATCTCGCTGGCCAGCGCATCACTCTTCAATTCGACATATTCCACACTGACTTTTTCAGGCAGCATATAACGATTCGAGTTTTGCTCATAAGCCGTTTTGATTTCATCTTCAGTAACTTCAACATCAGCGGCAAAATGATCAAGACTAAATACCAATGTACTTATTTTACGCTGCTGGTGTTCAAGCGCCGCTAACTGACGAGCCTCGCTATCGGTAATAAAACTGGTATTAGTCACAGCATCAATAAGCTGTGAAATCTGCATGTCGCTTCTTAGCTGGGATTCCATTTGCGAAATCGACATACCTCTGGACTGGAGCACCTGATCAATATAAGTTCGATCAAACTTGCCGTCCCGGGTAAAAATCTTTTTAATATTTTCGGATAATTGTTGATCTGAAATGGTGTAGCCGGCACTGTCCGCCATCTCTTCCAGCAATTTTCTGTTGATCAGCTGATCCAGTACCTGCTGTTTTAATACAGCTTCTTCAAAAGGAAGCTTGCCGCCGAACTGCTGTTGCAGCTTCTGACGTTGCGTAGAAAGATTATAATCAAACTCACGCTTTGAAATTTCCGCGCCGTTGATTTTAGCGACGTACTGTTCACTACCGTTACCGATATAAGAGCTAATGCCCCAGAAAGCAAAAGGGAGGGCAATAATCACTACAATTACAATACCTAACCAACCCTTTATTCGATCATTAATAGCTTGCAGCATGGAAACTGATCCTGTGTATAAAATATAACTGTATGAAATCAATAGAGCGCTGCGATGCTGCTCTCTGAATATGCATTATTTGTAAGATAAACCCTACTCAATCCAGGCTATTCGCTCCGGCTTTAGCAGATTCACTAAGAAATTGAAAATGGCGGACCGGACGAGACTCGAACTCGCGACCTCC
>JAVVEE010000106.1:0-4031 GCA_032251315.1 Gammaproteobacteria bacterium | reverse complement strand
ATTGCATCTCGATCAGGCGACTGAGAGTGCGTTTGAAGGCAAATTTTAGCATGGCTCCGCGGTAGAGTTGCTCTGGCTCGGTTTCGGCGCTGAGGAGTATTTTGACTTTTCTGTCGTAGAGCGCATCGATCAGGTAGATGAATCGACGCGCTTTGTCGTCCATGTATTCATCCATGACGGGGATTTTGGAGAGCAGCAGGGTGTGAAACTGTTCGGCCAGTTGCAGGTAGTCCTGAGTGGCGCGCGGCGCGTTGCATAATGCCTCGAAGTCGAACCAGGCCACGCCATCACCACAGGCGAGGCTGGCTATCGGGCGGTTGTGGATGCTGAGGGTATGCGGCTGTTTTAAACTCTCGCCCGCCAGTCGCTGCATGGCCTGCTGCAGTTTTGAGCGGCTGGCTTCGCTGTCGAGCATGATAGTGGCATCATTACCCGGGCTTAAAACGGTCCGATGATCAATTTCGCCATCGAGGTGGATGATGCGGTTGGTCTGCTTGATGAGTTCGATGGCGGGCAGGAAGCGTTCGCGTTGCAGGCCGTTGAGGTATAAATCGTCCGGTCTGCGGTTGGAGGTCATGATCAGCATTACGCCGTGTTCGTGCAGCGCCTGCAACAGGCCGTGCAGCAGCAGTGCGTCGGTGATATTGGTGACGATGAATTCGTCCAGGCAGATCACCCTGTACAGCTGGGCGTAATCGCGGGCGATGCAGATAAGCGGATTCTTCCGGTTTTGGATAGCGCTGAGGCGGTGGTGCACATCAAGCATGAACGGGTGAAAATGGATGCGACGTTTTTCCGCGAACGGCAGGCTGTTATAAAACAGGTGCATCAGCCAGCTTTTGCCGCGCCCGACATCACCCCAGAGATAGAGGCCCTGTTGGCTGGTTTTCAGCATCGGCAGTGGTTTTTTGAATAATCGCTGCAGCCAGGGTGCGACCGGGGAGGGTTGGGTCAGTGCCTCATAACAGTCCTGAAAAGCGGTGATCGCGATCTGTTGGGCCGGGTCGACACTATAAGCTTCGCTGCTTACAGCTTGTTCAAGTAGTTTCTTAAGTGGCATTTAGTTATAAATAACAGCGGGTTATGGTTAATAAGTGAAGTAAATTGTTGATCTTATCAGGTCTCCCTGTGCCTATCTTGCCAGAAATTCGGTTGTGAATGAGGTTTTTTCAAGGCTGAATCAGGCAGTAATAAGGAGGCCGACAATGGCTAAACGCAATTGTCGTAGCGGGCTATTATTGTTACCATAAGCGCCCAAGCGAGCGTGTCCTAAATAATTTCTTTGGAACAGGCTAATAACCATACTATTCATTCAAAAGAGCGCATTGCTTCCTTCATGACGAAATATATTTTTATTACCGGTGGCGTTGTTTCTTCACTCGGTAAAGGCATTGCCGCTGCCTCGATAGGCACCATTCTTGAAAGCCGGGGACTGACCGTCCGCATGATGAAACTGGATCCTTATATCAATGTTGATCCGGGCACCATGAGTCCATTCCAGCACGGTGAAGTTTTTGTCACTGATGATGGCGCGGAAACCGATCTTGATCTTGGTCATTACGAGCGTTTCGTGCGCACCCGCACCAGCAAATCCAGCAACTTCACCAGCGGCCAGATTTACGAACGGGTCATCCGCAAGGAGCGCCGTGGAGAATATCTGGGTGGCACGGTGCAGGTCATTCCGCATATTACCGATGAGATAAAAGCTTCGATTCGACGTGGTGCCGAAGGCGCGGATGTGGCGATGGTCGAAATCGGCGGTACCGTAGGCGACATCGAATCGCTGCCTTTCATGGAAGCGATTCGACAGATGGGTGCCGAGCATGGCAGAGAGAACACCTTCTATGTTCATCTGACGCTGGTGCCTTACATTGCCACTGCCGGCGAGGTTAAAACCAAACCCACCCAGCATTCGGTGAAGGAGCTGCGATCCATCGGTATTCAGCCTGACCTGTTACTGTGCCGCTCGGAGCGGTTGCTCGGTGAAGATGATCGCAGGAAAATCGCCCTGTTTACCAATGTTGAACTGAAAGCGGTGGTTTCCGCGCTTGACATGGACAACATCTATAAAATTCCGCTGTGGCTGCACGAGCAGGGTGTCGATGCCTATATCGTCGACAAAATGAAGCTGGATGTTAAGCCGCCTGATCTGTCTGAATGGCAGAGCGTGGTCGATGCCATGCAGCAACCCGAGCACGAAATTGTCATCGGCATGGTCGGCAAGTATGTGGACTTAACCGAATCCTACAAGTCGCTGAACGAAGCGCTGTCACATGCAGGCGCGAAGAATCGAACCAAAGTGAATATCGATTACATCGATTCAGCTTCGCTGGAACACGGTGACTTCAGCGCGCTGAAAAATCTCGATGCGATTCTGGTTCCCGGTGGTTTTGGCGATCGCGGTATCGAAGGCAAGATTAATGCGGTACGCTATGCTCGAGAACACAAAATTCCCTATCTGGGCATCTGTCTGGGTATGCAGGTCGCGGTGATTGAATTTGCGCGTAATGTCGCCGGTTTGAAAGATGCACATAGTAGCGAATTTAGCGACACCACCAAACATCCGGTGATCGCTCTGATTACCGAGTGGCAGGCGGAAGATGGCAGCATCGAAAAACGCGGTGCCGATTCTGATCTGGGCGGTACTATGCGATTGGGTGCGCAACGCTGCAATCTGTTGGAAAACACGCTGGCACGAAGCGTTTATGGCAGCGACAATGTTTTTGAACGCCATCGTCACCGTTATGAATTTAACAATAATTATCGTAAACAGCTGGAAGCCGCCGGTATGGTCATCAGCGGAAAATCCAGCGACGGCAACCTGGTGGAAATGATCGAACTGAAAGATCACCCCTGGTTCCTGGCCTGTCAGTTCCATCCCGAATTTACCTCCTCACCGCGAGATGGTCACCCCCTGTTTGCCAGTTACATAAAAGCGGCGCTGGAATTCCACACTATTAAAAACGCCGACAAAAATGCCGAGGCAGTGACCGAATGAAGTTATGCGATTTTGAAGTAGGGCTGGAGCATCCGATTTTTCTGATCGCCGGCCCCTGTGTAATTGAAAGCGAAGCCATGGCGATGGAAACATCAAGCCGGTTGAAAGAAATTACCCAGCGTCTGGGCATTAATTTCATTTACAAGTCTTCTTACGATAAAGCCAATCGCTCATCAGGCGACAGCTTCCGCGGTCCGGGTATCGAAGAGGGACTGCGCATCCTGCAAAAAGTCAAAACCGAAGTCGGCGTGCCCATCCTCACCGATGTGCATGAAAACACCCCTATCGATGAAGTCGCCGATGTGGTCGATGTTTTGCAGACACCGGCTTTCCTGTGTCGGCAGACTGACTTTATCGTACGCGTAGCCAGCTCCGGTAAAGCGGTGAACATCAAGAAGGGCCAGTTCCTGGCGCCCTGGGACATGAAAAACGTGGTCGATAAGGCTCGCTCCACCGGTAATCAACAGATCATGGTGTGTGAACGCGGCGCCTCGTTTGGTTACAATAATCTGGTTTCCGACATGCGCTCACTGGCGGTGATGCGTGACACCGGTTGCCCGGTGGTGTTCGACGCCACCCATTCCGTGCAGCTGCCCGGCGGCCAGGGCGCCACATCCGGCGGCCAGCGTGAACATGTGCCGGTACTGGCGAGAGCGGCAGTGGCTGCGGGTATTTCCGGTGTGTTTATGGAAACCCACCCAGACCCCAGCGTAGCACTCAGCGACGGCCCCAATGCCTGGCCGCTGGATAAAATGGAATCACTGCTCAGAACCATGATCGAACTGGATCGCATCGTAAAGGCACAGCCGCTTGAAGAACTTACGCTGTAGTTAATAGTTAAAATTTTTACCGCAGAGGCGCAGAGGCGCAGAGAAAAAATTATAGTTAATCTACATATCACTCTGTTATTAACCTTAATAGGTACTATGCACGCGTTAATGCTAAAGGTGATTTATTATTGAGTTACATGGAAAGGATACCCTTCAATCAAGACGCGCTGAGAATACATCCGTGTACGCTCGGCAGCAGCATC
>JAVVEE010000105.1:0-4480 GCA_032251315.1 Gammaproteobacteria bacterium | reverse complement strand
GCGGCAGCCACTTTTATCTGGCCCTGTACTGGGCGCAAAAGTTGGCGGAGCAAAATGATGACGCCGAACTGAAAGCCATATTCACCCCGGTTGCGCAACAGTTAACCGACAATGAAAACAAAATTGTTGAGGAGCTGAATTCGGTGCAGGGCAAACCCGCTGACATCGGCGGTTACTACCGTCCGGATCAGGAGCGGGTGAAAAAAGTCATGCGACCAAGCGCAACGCTGAATGCGGTTGTTGACAACCTGTAGCATGCGCAATTTTTTTCTTTCGATCTAATCACGCCATGTATTTATTGTTGATCGAATATAATCCTGATCTGGTGGAAAACCTGAATGAGTTTTTCGAAGATCACGGCCACACTGTGGACATTGCCTATAACGGCCTCACCGGGCTGAACTTTGCGCTGGAAAATGCTTACGACGTCATTGTTCTGGATCTGATGCTGCCCGCCATGGACGGGCTTGAAGTCTGTGCGCGTCTACGTCGTGAAGGCCGCACCACGCCGGTATTGATGTTAACCGCGCGCGATACCCTGGCGAATAAACTGGAAGGTTTTAACAGCGGCGCCGATGATTATCTGGTCAAGCCCTTCGATTTACCCGAGCTGGAAGTGCGGCTCAAGGCGCTGGCGCGCAGAGCGCGTGGCGACGTTGCACAGCAATTGCTGGTAGTGGAGGACTTGCAGTTTGATCCGAAAACATTGCGGGTCATGCGTGCGGGCCGGCGCATCGAGCTGGCGCCAATCCCGATTAAAATTCTGAGCCTGCTCATGCAACGCTCACCGGCGGTGGTCAGTCGTGAACTGATCGAGCGGGAGATCTGGGGCAATGACCTGCCCGACAGCGATACCCTGCGTGCCCATATCCATGTGCTGCGCTCGGCAATCGACCGTGGCTTTGATGTACCGCTGGTGCATACCGTGCGGGGTATGGGGTATCAGATTGCCCGGCCCGATGTTCGCTAACTGGAGTTTGCGCAACCGGCTGACGGTCGCCCTCGCGGTGTTCGGCGCTACGGTCAGTCTGACGCTGGCAGCGATCATTTATCTGGCCTCCGCCGATCTGGAAGAGCGCCTGATCGACGATACCCTTACCGCTGAACTCGATGATTACGTCGAGCGACGCCAGCGCAATCCGCTCTCGCTGCCAGAGCGCACGGCCACCATTCGGGCTTATGTAGTCGCTGAGCATGGCGGCGATGCACAGGTTCCCGAACAGGTCAGACGGCTTGCGCCCGGGCGTCATGAAATGATGCTGGAGGGGATCAGCTATCGCGCCGGTACCCGTGATGTTGGTGATATGCGTTTTATCGTGCTCTATGACATCAGTGCACTACGCCAGCGTGAGGGCGGATTTCTGGCGCTGCTGTCGGTGAGTGTATTGCTGGTCACGCTGGTCTCGGCGTTCGCCGGGCGCTGGCTGGCCACCCGAATGATTGCGCCGGTGAACGAGCTGGCGCGCCGGGTTTCGGAGCTGCATCCCGAGGATGAACTGGCGCCACTGGCCGAAGATTTTCCCTGGCTGGAAGTACGCCGGCTGGCGGTCGACTTTGATATCTATTTGCAACGGCTGCACGATTTTATCGAGCGTGAACGCCTGTTCACCGGTGATGTCAGCCATGAGTTGCGCACCCCGCTGGCGGTGGTGAATGGTGCGACTGAATTGCTGTTGTCTGATGACACGCTGTCCGCGCGCAATCAAAAACGCGTGTTGCGGATTGCACGTGCGGCGAGCGAAATGAGGGAAATCACCGCCGCCCTGCTGGCACTGGCCAGAGAAAAAACAGATACCGGCAGCCGCACGCAGGAGTGCGATGTTGAAACCGTGGCGCGGGAAGTCATCGAACACTATCAGGAATTATTTCAGCATAAAACGGTTGCGGTAATTCTGGATGTTAAGACGCCTTCGACGGTGCGTGTCGATCACGCCATTTTTTCCATGATCCTCGGCAACCTGTTACGCAATGCGCTCAGTTTTACTGATCAGGGTCAGGTTGTGGTGAGTATTGATCATGATGTCATTCAGGTGGAAGATTGCGGTCCCGGTCTCGGCACCGACAATCCCGAACCGCTGTTCCAGCCTTATGTTCGGGGCAGTCACGACAGCAGTGGCGCGGGGCTGGGGCTGTCGCTGGTCTGGCGTTTGTGTGAACTGACCGACTGGCGGATAACACTGGCCAATCGCCCCGAAGGTGGCACACTGGCACAGCTTTGGCTGACTCCGGTCGTAGAAAATAAAACCTGATTTTAACGTTCCCTTGACATTGTTTTAGCACTCCCTATACCTGCGGTTCTGTAGTCTATGAGGGTCATATCACTCTACAGGAACCGTTATGGAATCCATCATTGTTACCCCGCTTCGGCAGGCCCGTTTCCGATTTCCGACGGCTGTTGTTGTTAAATTTTTTCTGTTCACATTATCATTGAGTTACGTGCTTTATTATTTTAGCGCCGCCCAGCTTGGGCTGCTCGCACTGGTGAGTGGGCTGGTGCTGGCGATTGCTTTTCGACTCGAAAATATTCAGATACATGCGGGCGATTACCGGCGAGTCACCGGTAACACCTGTACTGATGGCGGCACCTTTCACTCCGCGCCGAAAAACCCGGTGACTGTTAGCACACGTGCAGTGGTGCTTGACGGTGGCAGTTTTGAGCGCTCCTCCGTTAATGTGAAAGCTGGAAGTTAATACGGCTTTGATTAAAGTAATTCAAAGTGGCTGGTTTGCTGTTGCGAATTTAAACGCGGCCTCATCCCTGAAAGCCATATTGTTTCGTTTTTTACCTTTTTTACAGTGGCTGCCGCAGGTTAGCCGGCAGAGTTTGCAACAGGACCTGATTGCAGGGTTTACCGGCGCGGTGGTGGTTCTGCCGCAGGGCGTGGCCTTCGCCACCATCGCCGGCATGCCGCCACAATATGGTTTATACACAGCGATGGTCACACCGATTATCGCTGCCCTGTTTGGCTCCTCACGGCATCTTGTCTCCGGACCCACTACCGCGATTTCGATTGTGGTGTTCTCCTCCATCAGCCAGTACGCCACCCCCGGTACGCCCGAATTTGTGCAGCTGGTGTTAACCATGACTTTTCTTGCCGGCGTCTATCAATTTGCTTTTGGTGTTGCCCGCCTGGGCGCGCTGGTAAATTTTGTTTCGCATACCGTGGTCATCGCCTTTACCGCGGCGGCGGCAATTCTGATTGCGACCAGCCAGATGAAACACGTGCTCGGGCTGGAACTGGCGCGTGGGCATTCATTTGCCCATACCTGGTATGAAGTCGCGCAGCATTTTACGCAGAGCAACGGCTATGTGCTGATCATCGCCGCTGCCGCATCTGCTGCTCGGTCTGATCGTCGGTTCGGTGCTGGCCTATTATCTCGGCGCTGATGCGCATCAGGTGCAACTGGTGGGCAAGATTCCCGCGCAACTGCCGCCGCTATCCAGTCCGGCATTCAGCATGGAAACCATTCGCATGCTGGCGCCGCAGGCATTTGCCGTAGCCCTACTGGGTCTGATCGAGGCGGTGTCGATTGCCCGTTCAGTATCAACGCGTTCACATCAGCACATCAATTCCAGTCAGGAATTTATTGGCCAGGGGCTATCCAACATGGTGGGCAGTTTCTTTTCCAGCTACGCCGGCTCCGGCTCGTTCACGCGTTCCGGCATCAATTATGATAGTGGTGCGCAGACGCCTTTTTCCGCGATCTTTGCTGCGCTGATCCTGATGGCCATCGTGCTGCTGATTGCGCCACTGACTGCCTACCTGCCGGTTGCGGCCATGGGTGGCGTTATTTTGCTGGTTGCCTATAACCTGATCGATTTTCATCACATTAAAATAATTTTTTCGACCAACCGCGCCGAAACCGCCATCTTTCTGGTGACGTTCCTGTCCACACTATTTTTGGAGCTGGAATTTGCAATTTATATTGGCGTGCTGCTGTCACTGGTGATTTTTCTGGCCAGAACATCCCGGCCGCAGATTACTTTACTGGCGCCGGATGCCAGTGTAGAACGCCGGCCTTTTACCAGTGTTGAGTGCCGGCCGCTGCACGAATGTCCGCAGTTAAAACTGATACGTATTGATCGTGCTATTTATTTTGGTTCGATCAATTACCTGCAAATCAAATTGCAGCAGATTGAAACATCGAGCAACATCAAACACATTCTGCTGGTGGCATCGCGCATTAATTATATCGACATGGCCGGTGGCGAAATGCTGGCCCGGGAAGCACAGCGCCTGCAGGAACAGGGTGGCGGGTTGTATATTTGTGGTCTCAAAGCTGAACTCTGGCAGTTCCTGGCGGAAGGCGGTTTTTTGAAAGCGATAGGCAATCAATATTTCTTTGCCGATAAGGCGAGTGCTATCCGATCCATCTATAAAAAACTGGACAGGGCGCAATGCGGTCACCCATAAGTCGTTCGCTGTCAACAGGCCGAACAAAACTAAAGTGCAGCCACCCCAAAAAGAATACTATTTGA
>JAVVEE010000104.1:0-4511 GCA_032251315.1 Gammaproteobacteria bacterium | reverse complement strand
GGAGCTTTGGTTCGGATCTCGGTTCGACAAAATCGCCGGGGGCGATTTGATTCACTACATCCGTGTAGTTCACCCTTCGGGCCATCACGAAAAACGTGATGTTCAAAATTGATCCGGTCAATTTTAGTGAATGAGCGCAGCGAACCCGAAGGGCAGATCACAGGGACGTGATCTGTAATCCTTCCAGGCGCACCATATAATAAAAAAGCCCCTCCAGTTTCCTGGTGGGGCATTTTTATTATTGAGTCACATGGAAAGGATACCCTTCAATCAAGACGCGCTGAGAATATATCCGTGTACACTCGGCAACAGCATCCCTGCTGCTGACGGTCTTGATTGAAGGGTATCCTTTCTATGCACCTTGTTAGTATGTGCTGAGTTTGGAGGCTCTGGCTTAATCCTCGGTTGTAATCTTTTTGTAGGTGCGGTCATTCGCACAAAACCCGCTCCACACCTGACCAATCTACACCGCACCCTCACGCAAGCTTTGTATGGGGGGTGATGTTAATACACTGCGTGTACCCAGTATGCCTGCAATGACCACGATCAGGGTGCCGGCGATAATGCCGATCAGGGCCACGGTAATATCAAGCTGGTATTCGAATTTGAAAATGAATTTCGCCAGTAGCCAGGCCAGGGATGTGGCGGCAAGGCCTGCCAGTAAACCGGAGAGGGCACCGAGCAAGGTGAACTCTGCCAGCAGTCCTAGCAGCAGTGTTTTTCTGTTGGCGCCCAGAGTTCGCATTACCGCGTTTTCAAATCGCCTTTCATCCTGATTGGACTGAATGGCGGCATACAGCACCGCAAGCCCGGCCAGCAGGGTGAACAGAAAAATGAATTCAACCGCCAGCGAGACGCGCTCGATAATGCTGCGCACGCGTTGCATGATGGCTTCCACATCGATGAGGGTAATGTTGGAGAACTGGCGCACCAGTTCTCCCATCTGCTGTCGTTGCTGTTTGTTGAGATGCACACTGGTCACCCAGCTGGCGGGTTGGTTTTCGAGTACGCCCGGTGGCACCACGGTGAAAAAGTTAATGTTGAAGGTGTCCCAGTCAACGCTACGCAGATTACTCACGGTGAACTCGGTGACGACGCCATTGATGTTGAAACCCACCACGTCATTTAGTTTCAGCTTTAAGGTTTCCGCCAGTTTGGATTCCAGTGACAGCAGCGGTTTGCCGAAATCCTCTTCGCTCCACCACGAACCGGCGACCAGAGCATTATCTTGCTGCATGTTCTCTGCCCATGAAAGATTGAATTCACGGGTCACCAGATGTTTGGCGCGATCGCTTTCATAGTCCGAACTGTTTACCTTACTATTATTAATCTCCACCAGCCGCGCCCGCACCATGGGATGCAGTTGCGTGTTGCTGACGCCCAGCTCATTAAAGTAAGCGGTGATGGCGTCAACCTGATCGGACTGGACGTTGATAACAAAATGATTCGGCGCATCTTCGGGCAGGCTGCTCTGCCAGTCCTGGAGCAAATCATTGCGCACGGTCGAGAGTAACAGCAGCACCATAATGCCCAGACCAAAAGCCACGATCTGAATGACGCTGCTGCCGGGGCGGCGGGAAATATTGGCCAGCCCGAAACGCCAGGCGATGCCGACCCGGCCACGCAAACGATTCAGCAGTCGAATCAGCAGCCAGGCCGATGCAGCGAGAATAATCAGCGTGCCGATGATGCCACCGATAACCACGCTCACCAGTTTGAGATCGCCAATCTGCCAGTACAGCAGCAGCGACATGGATAGCAGTACCGCCAGATAGACCAGCCAGGCGCTGGCGGGGCGAGGCGTTACATCTTTGCGCAGCACATGCAGTGGCGGCACCCGGCGCAGGGCGAGCAATGGCGGCAGTGCAAATCCGATGAGCATGACAATACCGGTGGCATAACCCAGAAGCACCGCTTTAAAAGAGGGCGGCGGCAGCTGTGTCAGTACCAGTTGGTCCAGCAATTGGGTGATAACAAACTGGGTGAGAATGCCAAGTACGCAGCCCACACTACTGGCCAGCAAGGCCAGCCATAATATTTCCAGCGTGAAGAGTTTAATAATCGTGTTCTGCGTCGCCCCCAGGCAGCGCATCATGGCGCTGGTATTAAGGTGGCGCTGGCTGAAACGATTGGCCACGGTCGCCACCGCCACACCGGCCAGCAACACGCTGATCAGCGCGGCCAGGCCAAGAAACTGTTTCGCACTTTGCAGGGCATTATTCAGTTCCGGGCGGCCCTCTTCGACGGTGAGAATATCTTCACCCGGGCGAAGTTTTTTCTTGATGATCTTTTGGTAGCGATCAATACGGTCACGCTCACCCGAGATCAGCACCCGATAATTAACCAGTGCGCCGACGTTAATCAAGCCTGTGGCATCGAGATCGGTGCTGTTCATCAGCACCCGTGGCGCAACGCTAAACAAATCACCGGCGCGGTCGGGTTCATAACGCAGTACCTTGCTCAACACGAAACTGAAATCGCCCAGATTCACGCGCTCGCCCAGCTCACGATCCAGCAGCTGTAACAGCCGTGGCTCAACCCAGAGTTCGCCGGGCGCGGGCAGGGTCGTGGTTGCAGTATCTTCTCCAAAAGCGGTATCACTGATGCGTAATGCGCCGCGTAACGGATAGCCTTCGCCCACCACTTTTATCTCTGCCAGTTGCAGGCGTTCACTCGCCAGCACCACGCTGCGAAACTGCTGTGTAGTAGTGACCTGAAAATCATTTTCCCGGGCATCGCTGATATAGTTGAAAACATCGGCCGAGCTGGAAGTGATTACCAGATCCGCAGCGATCAGTTCTGCTGACTGCTTTTGCATACCGCGTTCGATACGGTCGGTGAAAAAACCCACGGCCGTAATGCTGGTGACCGCAATGATCAGGCCCAGGGCAAGAATATTAAGCTCACCGCCGCGCCAGTCACGCCATAACATGCGCCATGAATGCGTCCAGTAAAAACTGAAGGGGCGGTTTTTCCCTGCCACGGCCTGCGTTATTTCAGACATGGCGTTGGTCGGCCTCAGCAACACGCAGTCTGCCCGCGACAAGTTCAATGCGCTGATTGCATAGCTGTGAAAGCTGCGCGTCATGGGTGGCCATAATCAACGTCGTGCCCTGTTCGGCATTCAGTTCGAACAGCAATTTGATAATGTGGTTGCCGGTTTCACTGTCCAGATTGCCGGTAGGTTCATCAGCAAACAGACAGCGTGGCCGGGTGGAAAAAGCGCGGGCAATGGCGCAGCGTTGCTGTTCGCCCCCCGATAACTGGTTTGGATAATGTTGCAAGCGTTCACCCAGACCGACGCGGGTGAGCAACTCTTCAGCCGTGTTACGCGGATGCGATGCCTGCGCCAGTTCCAGAGGTAGCATCACATTTTCCAGCGCGGTTAAACCAAGCAGTAGCTGGAAATTCTGAAATACAAAACCAACACGTTCCGCCCTGAGCAGGGCGCGACCGTCTTCATCAAAATCATTAAGGTTATTATTGTCCAGAATCACCGAGCCCTGTGTCGGTAAATCCAGCCCGGCAAGCAGACCCAGCAGCGTGGTCTTGCCCGAGCCGGAAGCGCCCAGAATTGCCACGGAAGCGCCCGCAGCAATGCTAAAATTGATATCATCCAGCAGAGTCAGTACCCCGTCGCGGGTCGTTACCTTTTTGCCCAGCTGGCGGGCCTCAACAAAAACATTTGATGCAGCATTACTCATGATAAAAACATTCTCTCTATTTTTGCTAAAAGCGGTGGTCAAGCCCGCCCTGTTTTTTCTTGTTCTTGCAGGTTCAATATTCACCGCTACCCAGGCCGCATTTGCCGAAAACAGGACAGCGCCCACCATACTGGTTTTAGGGGATAGTTTAAGTGGTGCCTATGGTATCAATGTTGATGAAGGCTGGGTCGCGTTACTGCAACAGCAGCTTATCAAAGCAGGTCATGATTACAAGGTGATTAACGCAAGCGTTAGCGGTGACACCACCCGCACCGGCCTGAGTCGCATCGACGCCGCCCTGAAAAACCATAAACCGGAAATTGTGATTATTGCCCTGGGCGGAAACGACGGTTTGCGCGGGCTGGCATTCAACGAAATAGAAACCAGCCTGAGCCACATCATCGAACGCGTTAAAAAGGCGCACGCGGAAATACTGCTGGTCGGCGTGCGCCTGCCACCCAACTATGGCACGGCTTATAATCAAAAGTTCAGTGAGATGTATCGCCGACTGGCGCAAAATTATGAGGTCACGCTAGTACCAAAAATGCTCCATCAGGTCGCCGAAAATCGTGAACTGATGCAAGCTGATGGCATGCATCCAACAGCAGAAGCACAATCACAGGTCATGCAGAATATCTGGTCGGGTTTGGAAGTGGTTATGAAGAAAATAGATAAGCAGCGTGAATTAAATGAGTAGGGTTAAAGTGATGGTATTTATTTACATGCTCCATCATACTAACAAAACGCATGGAAAGGATACCCTTCAATCAAGACCGTCAGCAGCAGGGATGCTGCTGCCGAGCGTAC
>JAVVEE010000103.1:0-4944 GCA_032251315.1 Gammaproteobacteria bacterium | reverse complement strand
ATGTGTACGCCAATTTCAACGGTTTTAAATTATTATTCAATCAGTTGTGTAAGTCCAACCCTGCGACCCGCCCTGCGATCCAGACGAACACTACATGCATAGAACCAATAAAATCAGTTTCGATTAAATTGTGTTATTCCCATGAATCTCAATAATAAAACACTCACACCAGGCCGTGCTTTGAAAAACCAATTACTACCATAATCAACAGTGCCATGCCGGTGGCCAGGAGGGTGAAGCCGATGATATGGAAGATGATGTTGGCGGTGCGTGTGGGTGGTTGCACCAGATGTTTCTCCATTTCGCCGCTTTCTTTCAGGCGGGCGTATTCCAGTGGACGTTCGTGTTTGAATTCTTCCAGATCCCAGCTGCCGGTGAACATGACGATGTCGAGGGGAAATTTTTCTGGGCGGAAGTGGTTGTTGAAAAAATGCACGACGAACAGGGTGGCGACGGCGAGGAAAGCTTCGACACCGTGGGCGATGGCGGCCACGTTGAATATCCAGCCGGGCACTAATGCCAGCAGCGTGGGTGATGCCCAGAGTACGATGCCAGACAGGCCGATGACGAACGCGCCCCAGTACACCGCCCAGTAGTCGAATTTTTCCCAGTAGGTCCAGCGGTCGAGCTGGGGCTGTTTGCCTCTGCCCAGAAACCAGCGGAACATGGCTTTCATGTCATCCCAGTCTTTCCAGCGCGGCAGCAGGGAGTCGGGGCCGAACCACTGGAAATTTTTGTTTTTAAGTACGCGCCTGAGCACGACCAGGCCGTGGCCGAATACCGACGTTAGAAAGATAACACCGGACATGCGATGAATAATGCCAAAGGTACCGGAGCCGCCGAAGGCATTGATAGCGTTCAGCGCCCAGTCTGTTTCCGGGTACATCACCGCCATGCCGGTGAGTGTCAGGGTCATTACCGACAGCGCCAGTGCCCAGTGATTTAGACGCCAGTACCAGCTAAAGCGCTGAAAGTGTTTATCGCTTTTTGGTCGTTCCGGTTTGACGTGCACCGGCACCGAGCGCGAGTTATTTCTGTACCAGACGACGGTGCGTTCTTTGTATTCACGGATAAACCACAGCACCGAATGGCTGTAAAAGAAAATTAAAACAGCGATCACTATGCCCACCATGAACTTGCCCACAATAAACATGCTGGGGTATTTATCAAAGTCGGAGGTGTTGCCGTGTGGATGATACTGAACGATGCTGGCATCGGCGTCTTCGTGGCATTCGCGACAGGTTGCCAGACGATTCTGTGCGCTGACTTTCGAATCCGCATCAGTTATTTTGTGGGTGTCGTGTCCACGATGACAATCCACGCAGCGGGGAACTTTTTCATTGCCCAGCCAGGCCAGCTGGCCGTGGGTGGTGAACATGTAACTGGTGACTTCTTTTTCATGGCAGTCGCCACAGTTTTTGGTGACAAGGTGGTGTGCGTTTAATGCTTTCACCTCGGAAATCTTGTGCGCCGAATGGCAGTCGACGCAGGTGGCACTCTCGCCTTTCCAGGGTGTTTTTAATGTCGCGCCATGAACGGATTTCTGATATTTCGCCAGCGCCTGCTGATGACACTCGCCGCACAGAAACGGTGAGTTTTCGCGATGATTCAAGGCATTCGAATCGCTCGACTTGAATACATAATGAGCGCTATGGCAGGTGTGACAAGCGGCATTGTTGTCTTTTTCAGGATCACCGTGGATGGATTTTGTATAGCTGGAAGATTGCACGACAACGGCCGGTGTTTTGGTGCGAGGATTGGCGCCTCTACCGACCGGTTTAATTTTTTTCCTAATGACCGCCGGGTCGAGTTTCTGGTGACAGGTGATGCAATCCACTTTTTCGAGTTTGCCTTTTTCATGGGGCAGTTGTTCGATATCAGTATGACAGGCCACGCATTGCAGCTTGCTGTGCAGGCTTTCTTTCATGGCGTCGTAATTAACATCAATCAGGCGCTTGGATTGTAAGCCGTCTTTTTCCTCAATGGCGGAAAAACCTTTTACGCCATGACATTCAAGACATTGCACATCTGACACATCGGTACTAGGTTCAGTATCGAGCACGGCAGCGCGCAGTGGTGATGCGAGCATCGCCAGACTTAAAATTATTATTTTTAACATGTTGTACGCCGTGAATAAACTATTGATGCTTCACTCTTAATTCCACCGGTTCATTCCCGGCTTTACTGCCGGGAATGATGTGGTTGAAAAGTGATCAGGGTTTGGGCTTTTTGTAACCATGGCTGTCACTGTCTTCAGGCGACCAGGCTTTGGGCGGTTTTTTGCCTCTAAACCAGCGATGCATTTCGGAGTCAAGAATCTCATCCAGCTTCGCCTGCGCTTTATCGGAGCCACTCTTGTTGTGTTCCTTCGCTTCCTTGATCAGGGTTTTGATCTCCGGCACCATTTCCATATAAAAACGGTGCGCGACTTCGAACATGCCTTCCCAGTGAACATAATCCGGTGCCAGCATGGCCGCGCCGTGACGCGCGCGACGACCTTCATGATGCCAGAGGTAGAAATAAATCCATTCCACCTTGTCGTTAAACTTGGTGTCGTCGATCAGATTTTCCTTTTTAAGCACGGTCATCAACTCTTTGGCCGGAATGGCAAACTTGGTATTGAACAGTTCAACAAAACTATCCAGCTGTTCATAGAAATTATCGACTATGTTACGACCATGGCAGGAGCTGCACACGTTCTTCATGTCCTGACGGCGTTCCAGCCAGGGTTTGACTTTTTTGCCCTGGGCAATCGCTTTGGCGTCGATTTTGGCTGATACCGGCGAACGTAGGTCCCAGGAAATACGGCTGCCTATGTCGTGAGTAACCGGTAAATCCTTGGTGGCTGACATGTGACAGGTGGCACAGGTGGGCGCAGCGGTATAGTCTTCCCCGACAATCCATTTGGCGGAATCCATATTCATTTTATCGATGTTGGCGCGGAAAGCCACACCATGAACCGACTCCTCATAAATTTCTTTCTGCGGATGATCGGGGCCGAGATGGCAACGGCCGCAGTTGTCAGGATGGCGCGCCTGGGCGGCGGAAAAATTATGGCGATAATGACAGGCCGAACACGCGCCTTTGGAACCATCGGGATTGATGCGACCAATGCCGGTGTTAGGCCAGCCGGCGGCATTCAGCGAACCGTCCGATTCGACGCGCACGATCGAGCCATGACAGGCCATGCAGCCGGAAGTCACCACCGGCGAAGTGCCGTGCAACAACGGCGCGCCTTCCACCACTTCGGCCAGTACATTATCCAGCGAACCCAGGATGTTACCGGCAGAGGCGTGATGAGAGGCATCAAATTCCCTGGTTTCTTTTTCATGACAACTGCTACAATCTTTGGGCGAAACGATGACCGAGATAATGTGATCCTTGTGTTTGATCGCATCCTTGTCGGCAGGATCGGCCTTATGACATTCATAACAACCGACATTGGCGCGGTAGTGCTTGGACTCTCCCCACATCTGATAAATACCAGGACTCTTTTCCCGGTGACAGGAAACACATTGCGCGCTTTCTTTGGAAAGCTGCTCGAAGCCCTTTAGAACCTTATGCAGCTCTGCCTTTTTATTACTGGACTTTACCGGCGCGTCGGCAGCGACCGCGACAAAAGGTATCAGTAAAAGCATCATCAGCATCAGTTTTAACAGGCGCTGCTGAAGGCTGGTCTGCACAAGTTGAAAAGTCATGGTAACTCCCGGTTATTTCAATATTCATTAAAAGGTGCATTGCGTTCTCTCGCCATGCCATTGCCAGTCACTGTATTACCCGAGGGTTGAGCGATAGCTTTCAATTTGCAATAACCATGCCTGCATAGAATAAACGGGGAACATGAATACAATAAAGTTATTAAGCCTTTGTTTTATTGTGAATTAAATAAACTGGCTTGAGTGGGGAGTATTCAGCAGTGATCGTGGGATTAACTACCTGCGCCCGAAATGAGGGCGTATTATCACCAAATTAGTGCGCGAGTGAATGTTGCTAGTACCGCTAGTACCGCCTAGTACCGGGATCCGCTAGTACCGCGCGCTAGTACCGATAGGTAGTAGTACCAAGTAGTACCGGGTCGGACCTATACAACACATTGATTATATTAATAACTCAGTCCAGTAATACAGGTTTTCAGCGCTTAAACACGCCTTTTCTGACTTGAAATCGGCAGTATAAGACTGTGTTGGCTCTCTGAGCGCATAGGCATCCTCAGTCTCGGATATATTGCGATGGTTAGCATTGAAGCCCAAAGCAGTCTGTACATTTTCAACAAAACCTTTATGACCAATAGCCAGGCTCTGTGACCACATAGGCGCACGCGCGTGGGTGGTTGTTTCCAGCTCTGCTTCGATCCACGCCTGGTGACTGGTCTGGAATTGTTTGAATGAGTGGATATTGAATAACTCGTGCAGTGCTGCGTTGTTTATAACCGTGTAACGCTGGCCGGGCGTTTGTATTTCACGATAACCGCTCCAGCGCCACTCGGAAGGATGACTGACCACGCCGGCACGCACCATGTTGAAATCAATATACGCTATGCTCGGTATAAGTTCTTGCTAATATGCCAATTTAAAAAGGATTTTAATCATGGATGAACCATCAACTTTTCGAACCTCTGCACCCAGATTGATGGATCAATCGTACCTTGTGTTATGCGTTATGCCATGCTGACTGAAACAGTCGCTTTTAACCCGAAAATGAACGCGTGGCACAGGTCATTTTTGACTACAGACAGAATAAGAAGAAAAACTATTCTTCCGCCAGTCTCACCGGCGTTACCTTGTCTGGATATCTGGCTTGAATATCTTTGTAATATTCACAAATGCGATCCATATCCTTTTTAACATCACCGCTAGGCATGAATGACAAACCGATATTCGCAACTTTATGTTTGAAATCGAGCGAGGCGCAGACGATGGGGACGTTTGCCTGATGGGCGATGTG
>JAVVEE010000102.1:0-5175 GCA_032251315.1 Gammaproteobacteria bacterium | reverse complement strand
GTCTATAATGGCCTGGTCAATGGTGCCGTCTTCGGAGCCGAAGATATAAAAAGCATTATCCGGATGCACGTACTCAGGCAAAGCCGTCGCGTTCACCGCGAACTCAACGCACACAATCTGCATATTCTCAGCAACCGCATCCAGCAGGCAGCTGACTTCAGTGAGCGGCACGTTCTCACTCACCTTCCGGCTCATATCCGGCGCATTGGGGTTAAGCCGCAGCGCCCGCTCATAACGCGAGCCGGTATAAAACACGCTATCGACACGAAAGTTGCCGGCAGCACGCATTACCGAATGGACATTGTCGGGGCTTTTGGGGTTAATTAGACCGATACTGACTTTTTGGTTTTTCATGGGGGTATTTTATACAAAAAGTGCTTTCACCGCAGAGGAATGAAATGCATTTCGTAGGGTGGGCACAAAAGCGGTGCCCACCCTACAGTTAATCAATATCGTCTATAGCAATAAATTTATAACCACATTCAAAATTCAAGCATTGATGTAGCTGCGATCCATCATCTACTTCATCAAATGATGTCCTTGAACCGCATAAACTACACGTGGTCGGCTGGTCGTTTAAAATAAAACAGTCCAAGTTGTTATTATTATTTAGGTTGCTATTTATCATAGTGATTGAGATAGATTGAATATTAGCTTTTTCTACTCGCCCATGTCATGGCTCTTGTTGGTAATTTATGTTCCAACTCCCAGATGAATGAAATCGGTTTAGAACCTTCATGCTTTTTATATTCGATGGGGCCTGCAAAAAAGTATGGTGCTGTCAGTCCGTTTGATGTTTTTTTTCTATCTCTAATGAAAAGCAATGGTGTATATCCCATGATGGCATGATTAATATAGCGGTTTCCAACTGGTGAAACATCACTTGTTTGTGATTGACTTTGCCAATGGAACAATTTATCAGTAATTGCATAATCTTCATACATGGTAGTTGGCGAAAAATCATCTTGACATTTGTTGATATCAGCAAAAAACACATCAATCTTGCGATCGGGTATATGCAAAACGCCTTCACGTGAACTTCTTGGGTTTTCATAAGTGCCCAGTCCGAGTGCAAAGACTATTTGCTCTCGTGTATAAGATGCATGTAAATTTAGTGATCCTGTAAATTGTTCGAAATGTTTTTTTAGTAATGGCGTTTTTGTTTTAATAATCCAATCTAATAGCTCATTTAGATCATGCAATAGTCCTTCATGTGACATAAGAAAGTTGTGCGCTTTGATTAAGGAGCCATCTTCAGGGCTCTTTTTGCTCCAGAGTAAACTATGTAACATCTGTTTGGTTAGGTCTGATGTATCAGATTTTCCATTAACAAGATTTTTTACATCTAAAATTAAATTAGTATCATCCATTAAAAGAAGGCGGCGAAACCCTTTCGCAAGATGACTATTTGTATCTAATAATTCATCACTAATTTTAACGTTATTAGCTTGTGCCAGAAGATGATGCGGTAATCCTTTCTTATAAATTTCATCTGGAGTATCAACGTGAAGAAAATCAATCATCATTTCAAGGCTTATTTTTCCATTTGCTTGATTATGCAGATTGCGTAATTCATTAATTAGGCGTTCACCACGTAGGTTGGCAGTTGCAGATTGAATGTTTTTTAAAATGTGTTCTTTTGCCTGCTTTTCTAAGTGAATTAGGCAGCCTGATGGTACATAAGGCATATCTGAATCTATTTGTCTATCAATACGAATCTCAGGCCTGCTTGTGAGAGATTGGAATCTCTTAGCGAAGCTAAAACGATGATTTTGAGGTGCAATAAAATCAAGGACGGTTAAATGTGACTTTTCACTATGAAGTCGAAGTCCACGGCCTAGTTGTTGTAAAAATAGCGTAAGGCTTTCAGTGGGTCGCAAAAAAAGAACAGTGTCTACACATGGAATATCTACGCCTTCATTGTATAAATCAACAGTAAAGATGAATCGTATTTCATGGTTTTCGAGTTTTCGCTGTACATCATGTCGCATTTCCTTAGGTGAGTTCCCGCTCAATGAGACTGATGGTATATTGTGATCATTGCAAAACTTGGCCATAAATTCTGCATGATTAATGCTTACACAAAAACCCAATCCTCGGACGCGTTCGATATCTGCTACATAACTCTCAGTTTGTGCCATTACCCAACGTGCACGTTCAATGTTAGCTTCAAGTCGACTACGAAGTTGTGCTATATCATACCCGCCACGTCTCCATGCTATTGATGAAAAATCGAGCCCATCTAGATCAGGTACTCCGTAATAATGAAATGGACTTAGTAATGTTCGTTCTATTGCTTGTGGTAAGCGAATTTCATGTGTAAATGATCCTCCAAAATCTCGCCTAATATCTCCACCATCGCTGCGTTCTGGCGTCGCCGTAAGACCAAGCAATGATTGTGGGCATATGTGATTTATGAGGTTTCTATATGAGTTGGCGCTAGCATGATGAGCTTCGTCTAGAACTACGTAGTCAAAATGATTTGCTCCATATTGTTCGAAATTACGACTGTTCCAGCTTTGTACAGAGCAGAACAAGTGATCATTTTGTGTTTGTGTCTCGCCACCAATGATAAGTTCGCCAAAGCTTCCATTACGAAGAACTTGTCGGAATGCAGAACGTGCTTGATTTAGAATTTCTGCACGATGAGCAATAAATAACAATCGAGGTCGCCCGCCTTTGAGCGTGCAATAGTTTTTATAATCAAAAGCAGCAATCATGGTTTTGCCGGTGCCTGTTGCAGCAATAACTAGAAATTTAGATTTTCCTGAACTCCTTTCAGCACTAATGTCTTCAAGAATTGTTTTTTGATAATCGTATGGATTGATGTCAAAAAATGACGTCTCATTATTTAATGAGGTTTCACCCCGTTCATGGAGTAGAGCTTGTTTTAATCTTGATAAGTCATTCTCAGTGCAGCCGTAAATTCTGACTCATCATCCCAGTGTGAATCAAAAGTTGCTACGGCATGTTGCCATAGATGGTTAGTTTCAAATTGGCTGACTTTTACTGTCCATTCTAGCCCTTCATCAAGTGCGGCTTTAGATACATTTGCAGAGCCAATATAGGCCGATCCAAATTCTGTAGTACGATGAAACAAATAAGCTTTTGCGTGCAAGCGTGTGCGCTTTGTATCATATGAAATTCGTATTTCTGTATTTGGTAGTTTTAGCAATTCTTCAATGGCTTTCAGATCAGTTGCGCCCATATATGATGTTGTAGCAATTCGAAGTCGAGGACTTCCATCTGTTGTTGGGTTTTGAGTGAATTCTCGCAATGCTGGAAGTAAAGACACTATGCCAGCATACTTAATAAAAGATACTAACCAATCTGCATGATCGCATGTAGCGAGTTCTTTAATAAGTTGTGATCTTAATGCGGGGCTTCTAGATGAACCTGTTAGTAAAGCTGAGACAGAAATTGGTGTATCAGGTCGAATTTCAGATGGAATAAATGGTCGCACAGGTTTTATCTGTTGTAATGTTTCCATTGATATTGGTCGAACTGATTCTAAGATAGAACTCCAGATTTCTGGAGACTGAAAAATGTCACTTAATACTTGCTCGAACTGTGAGTTTGTTTTGCCTGAAATTTTTTCACTGATAAAAGCGGCAATCTCTCGCGCCAATGGTATTGCCAAGTGATGATTTAAGTCATCTTTATCAAATTTTGACCATATAGCGCGCTCCAGTAATCCTGCCTTCTCAAGTCGATTGTGTAACTGATTTGTATGTAGGAGTTCGTATATTCCAGCGGGCAAATCCTTCATGCTACTTATAAATTCCCAAGTGTTTATTATGATGAGATTTGTTTATTTATTAAATTTGAGTGTAAATATTCACCAGATACTACAGCACTTCCATGGTTTTACCAATCAACAATTGCATTAATAAAAGCGAGCATTCAAGCTGTGTAAATATCCTGTCATAATATGGCCTGCTTAAATCCATATCCGTCACAATAATGTCTGAGAACCCATGACCCGCCCCATGTCCAGTTACCTCACTTCCCTGCTGATCGGCCTTGTGCTGCTGAATGTATTTATGTATTTCCAGCAGCCGAAGATGATTTTTTACCCTTTATCCGGGCTGGAGGCGACGCCGGCTGACTGGGGGCTGGGTTATGAGGATGTAGCCTTGCAGACAACCGATGGCGTGCGCCTGCACGGCTGGTACGTCCCTGCTCCCGGATCTAAACAAGTACTGCTGTTTTTTCATGGCAATGCGGGCAATATTTCGCACCGCCGGGCTTCGCTGGAGATTTTTCATCGGCTGGGGCTGAATGTGCTGATTATTGATTATCGCGGTTACGGGAAAAGCGAGGGCTCGCCGGGTGAGGCCGGGCTTTATATGGATGCGATGGCGGCCTGGGATTATCTGATTAATGAACGCGGTTTTGCGGCGGATGAGGTGGTGATTTTCGGGCGTTCGCTGGGTGGGGCGGTGGCGGTGCAACTGGCTGCGCAGGTGCCGGCGCGGGGGTTGATTGTGGAGTCAACGCTGAGTTCGGCGCGTGATTTTGCGCAGGTGGCGTTCCCGATTCTGTCGCGGTTGATTGTGATGCGTTATGACTTTAACAGCGTGGCGAAGCTGCCGCGGGTGCAGGCACCGGTGCTGGTTTTACACAGCCCGGATGATGAGGTGATGCCGTTTCATCTGGGTGAGCGGGTGTTCGAGGCGGCACCTGAGCCGAAGGCGTTTGTGCGCCTGCGCGGTGATCATAATAGTGGTTTTTACCTCAGCCAGCCGGAGTATGAGCAGGTGCTGGCTGAGTGGTTGAAGGGGTTGCGCTGATGTGATGTGGTGTTTGGAATGGCTGCGTGGGCACAAAAGCGGTGCCCACACTACTGGACTCCAGCTTTCAAGACTTATGGATTAGCCTCTTCCAGTGCCTTCTGATTTTTGTCGATGGATTCCTGAGCGGCTTTGCCGGCCAGTTTGGCGGTACCCAGTGCGTCGAGCTGGGTTTTGAAGACGTTGTCGTCACTGACTTTGGGGTTCGCCGCTACGGCTGGCGCGGTGTCGGTGTTTGATGTTTTTGGTACGGGCGGTGCATCGTCGCTGGAACATGCGGCAAGGGCCAGAAATGGCAGGAGTGCGATTAGTCGGGTGATTTTCATGATGTTGGGCTCTTTTTTGGTTGTTGGTTAGTTATATGTCATTTTTGGGTGAAAAG
>JAVVEE010000101.1:0-5421 GCA_032251315.1 Gammaproteobacteria bacterium | reverse complement strand
AGCGATGGCTGCTTCCCGAGTTTTCAAAAACGGCAGTATTTGAAAGTAAATCACAACCGTATGCCCTGGTTACGAAGTACAAGGTTCAATGGTCAGATATAGATTTTGCCAATATAACAACCTACATCATAGTCACAATCATAAGCTTTCCAATCGCATTCTGGTTGTCTTTCAGGTTATACAGAAATAAGATTAAGTCGGTTTATGAGCATGAGAAAAACTCCTATCTCGCCAATTACGATCCGTTAACTAATCTGCCAAATAAAAATCTCGCGAGCGAATTATTTAATCTATTCAGTCGTACCACTATAAGAAATAATAAAAAACTGATTATATTGTACATTGATCTTGATAAATTCAAACAAATTAACGACAGTTACGGACACCATGTTGGTGACATGTTGCTTAAAAAAGCGGCTGAACGATTAAAAGGAACGCTTCGTGATTCTGATACATTGGCAAGGTTACACGGCGATGAGTTCGTTATATTTCTTAATGGTGTCGATGATTTGTCAAATGTCGGCACTGTTATCGAACATACCAAAGCGGCATTTAAAGAGCCGTTTGTGATTGATAACCATAGTATCCCTATTAGCCTGAGTATTGGCGTTTCAATTTTCCCGGACGATGCCACAACCTTTGATGATCTGTTGGGGGTGAGCGACAAGAATATGTATGCAGATAAGAAACGGGATAGCTCACCCTTGTGAAAAATGATCAGCTTTGGTTTTCGTTATGGATTGTCGCGTGATTGGAGGTAACGCGTGGGCCAAAGCGATGACCGACGGCAACAATTCTTTCCTTTGACATCACCACATAGGCATCCATCATGTCATCGAGTCTTCTGACCACGATATGCCCGGCTTCTTCGCATAGCGTGCGTTTACTCTTCTTGTCAAAATAGATGACGGTAGTGCCATTCATGCCGGTAATGCGACAGCCGAATCGGCGTAACCATTTAATAATCAACGGTGGTATCGGACGTTGCTTATACTGAATTTTTTCCTGATGTGTAATATTCATAATAAATACCTGTATCTAAAGAAGTTAAAAAGGCCGGCTCTGACAATCACTTCAAAGCCGGCAGCAGATTACAGTGAAGATGCGCCGGTAATGGCGGCTACGTTATTTTGAGTATTGCCTGCGGGCGCTTCAAAACTCAGCACTACCCGGCGGTCAAAAACGTATTTTTCCAGTTCTCCCGGTTTGGATAAAAAGTTTTTTTCTCCATGAGCCCGGACAGTGATACGATTTTCATCAATGCCATTTTTAACAAAGTGTTCGCGCACTGATTGCAGACGCGCGGCGGATAACTGGAGATTTTCAGACGCACTACCCTGCCTGTCTGAGTAGCCATCCAGCTTTAATCTGAGATCAGGCAGCTCGGTGAGCAAACTTGTAATTACGGTGAGTTTCTGCGCATAAAACGGCTCGACATCAATGCTGCCTGCCTTGAAGTAAACATCCATACTGAGATCATTGCTGACAATCTGTTTCAGGCTGTCAATTATTTCAGGCGCATTGCTGTCGATTACCGGCATGGCGCTGTCTGCTGTTGCCAGCATTGTCTCGCTGGGCGCCTGCGTCTGTTTCGCGGTGTCGAGCATTTCGCTTAACATAGATTCGGTTTCAGCAAGATGGTCTATCTCCCTGGCTTCAGGGTCGCTGTGATCACGCCCGGCGATGGCACCGACAATGCCGCCCACGACCAGACCGACAGGTCCGGCCAGTAGCGCGCCGCTAACCGCACCGACGCTGATGGCGGTATATTGTTTCTTGTTGTTGCTCACACCCTCCTCCTGTGGACTGGCCAGAACCTGAGCTGAGGTTGTGGTGATGACACTGGCAATGGCGATGGCTATAATTTTCTTTTTCATGGTTTATCTCCTGATTTAAAATTGGTGCTTCACAGATGTGAGAACACCTCGTTACGGTTGCTATTAAATCAAGCGCATGGAGTTCAATCTTTGGCAGTGCATGGAAGGAAAATGGATAAATCATGGAGATGCAGGCAATTCACTCTACAATCCGCACAAAATAAGGTAGATTGCAGCCATGAGTGAACCCGCAAGCCAAAGCCGACAGAAAACCATTGCCATCGTCGAAGATGATGCCAATCAGCGCCAGCATTATGCAGAGGCGTTGCGCAGCCGTGGTTATGAGGTGCTGGAATATGCGGACAGGGTCTCTGCGATTACAGGTTTTCAGCAGGTGCTGCCCGATCTGGCGATTCTGGATATCATGCTGGGTGATGAGGTTGGTGGCGGTTTTGAGCTGTGCCGCTTTCTGAAAGACAGAGACGCCCAATTCCCGATAATTTTTCTCACCAGTCGCGGCGATGAGCTGGATAAAATTTACGGACTGCAACTAGGCGCGTGGGATTACCAGACCAAACCGGTATCGCTGGAATTTCTCATCACCCGCATTCAGTCACTGTTCCAGATCAAAACGAATGCCGCTTCCGGCAGACCGTCTAACAATGTTCGTCACATCGGCGACATCAGTATTGATGAAGCCAGCATGTCGGTGCAGTGGAAAAATTCGCCGGTGAATTTAACGCCCACCGAGTTCGATATTTTACGCGCCATTCTAAGCACTCCCGATGGCGTCAGTATCGAAGATCTGGTCAACGCAACCCGCCAGGGTGTGGTGGAAGACAACACTATCAACACCCACATTCTGCATATACGCAAAAAGTTCAAGCAGATCGACGCCGGATTTGCCTGCATTAAAACCCGCTACGGTTTTGGTTACGGCTGGATATGCTGAGCAGAAATAAAAAACTCCGCCGTAGACTGTCTCTGGCGATGCAGATCATCGCTTTTAGCGCGCTGTTTCTGATGGCCCTGCCCTGGCTGGGTTATCGTTACATGGACGAAATGAAGGAATTTCTGGTGCAGGGTCAGGGGGACGCGCAGCTGCTCGCTGCCGGTGCCATTGCCACGGTGTTGCACAATCGTTCTGATCTGTTCAACGTCTCCAGCAGCCCCGGCAACTCGCTGGTTGAAGCCAGCGCACTTTACGTCTACCCGCTCGATCAGCGAATTGTGCTGGATGGTTATGGCAGCGACTGGAATTTACTGCTGTCGCAAAAAAGAACCTTCGGCGCGGAAAGCCTGGTTTATGATCGTACCGCAGGTTCAGTCTCATCGGTTTCTTTTGGACTGCTGCTGGGCGAACACAGCAGTCACCTGTATGGCCTGGTCAGCGTCACTGATGCCGATATTGTCTATCGGCATCCTCAATATTCACGCCTCGACAACAGCGACCAGGTTCGCATCGAGCTCATCGACAGCGCAGGCGAGACCAAAAGATATTTGCTGATCACTGAAACCGCCGGTAATACCAGTGTTTATGAAATGCACGAGGACTGGGTACGCCCGCTCACCGGTGAGCCGGTTTATACCTTAAATGCGCTCTGGCGTGAAACCGACAAGGGCTATGATGTTGAGTTCCGCTTTCCCATAGAGTGGCTGAACGAAGACCAACAGTTAATGATCAGCGTCGCCGATGTCAACAGCCATACCGAACGCCGTATCGATACGGTCGTTACCACCATCACCAGCGACAACGCCGGAGCTCTAAACAAACTCATCATTCGCTCACCCGAGCTGGACAGGATCATCAGGGGATTGGGTTATGCTGATGCCAGTGTCTGCATCGTCGATCAATATCGGCGGGTACGCGCGGTGCTGGGCAGCAATGCCGAGCTGAGCACTCTGTGCACGCTTACTGACAAGGTTGCACCGAATCTGGTAGTCAAAGCCCTGCTGGGCGAAAGCAATGTTTACCGGCGTCTGCTCGATTCCGGCGAAGCGTTGGTACTGGCCTCGCACCCGATTTATCAAGATAGCGAAATCATCGGCGCAGTATTGGTCGAAAAAAACAGTAGCACGATTCTTTCCCGGCAACGCGATTCACTGAACAAAATTATCGTCGCCACGGCGATCGTATTCATCATCGCAATTATCGGCCTGTTGTTATTCAGCAGCCTGCTGGCCTATCGCATCAGAAACCTGCAAAAGGAAGTCGCGACTGCCTTTGATATGGATGGCCGTCTGATTAAGGATGCCATTAGCGCCAGTAGTCATGCCAATGATGAAGTGGGCGAGCTGTCACGCGGTTTTTCATTGCTGCTGTCGCGTTTAAAAAGTTACACCGGTTTTCTGGAAAGCGTGCCCCGAACCCTGCGCCATGAAATTTTGAACCCGCTGAATACCATCAGCATGGCGCTGCAAAAAATGAGTGCTGCCAGTGCATTCGACGAGAAGCTGGTCAACAGTGCCAATCAGGCTTCCAGGCAGCTGGAGCTGATCGTACACAGCCTGACCGAGGCGGCGCACATTGATGATGCCCTGTCTCAGGATGAAAAGGAGCGCTTTGACCTGGCCGCTTTGTTGTCAGAATACATTGTTAATATAAATCTGAAACACGGCGATCACGCATTCACCTACTGCGGCCCAAGCTCAGGTCTAGAGATTGAAGGCAGTGATTTGAGAATCACCCAGCTGCTCGATAAATTAAAGGACAATGCTATTGATTTTTCCGAGGCGCAGTCGGAAATAAAATTTGAATTGAGTCAGGACAATAATGAAGCCATTATAAGTCTGTGCAACAAAGGCGTATTGATACCGGAAGAAATTATCAACAATTTATGCAATGGCATTATCTCGCACCGCCAGGGTGTGATTGGCGAGCCGCATCTGGGTATCGGTTTGTACGTGGCGTCCAGAATCGCAAAATATCATAATGGATTATTAAAAATATTTAACCACAGCGACAGGGGCGGCGTTTGTGTGCAGGTGCAATTGCCGCTGCGTTAGTGATAGTAAAGCCCAAACCTCACGACCATCTATTACAAAACCCCACGTCCTACCTGAAAACAAACCTACCGGGTTTGCATAATCGGGTGGCATTAAGTTGGTGGCGATTAATTGGATAACGCGTGGGATTTTGTTATGCATTGTCGTGTGGTTGAGGTAACGCGTGGGTTTCGGTATGCATTGTCGTGTAATTGGAGGTAACGCGTGGGTTTTTGGTATGCATTATCGTGAAATTGGAGGTAACGCGTGGGCACAAGAGCGGTGCCCACCCTACGTCACGCGTGACGCCACACACCGCTGCATATGGTTGGCGTATGAGGTGGCATTGTCGTGTGGTTTGGAATAGCTATTTATGCTTGCCGGTTATTTTGTATTTAATGAAAACGCCGATAAAGCTGACTGCGGATAATAGAACCAGAGGTCCGTAGGTGGAGAAATCCAGCAGGTTTTCCAGGGTGGCTGATGCGGCTGCGTTGTAAATGACTTCGGAATAGATATAAGACTTGATGCCAAAGCCTAATATTGCCGCCGCGATGAAGTGGCTGAGTTTTACCTTGAGAATGCCGGAGCTGTAATTGACCAGCGAATGCGGGAAGGC
>JAVVEE010000100.1:0-5567 GCA_032251315.1 Gammaproteobacteria bacterium | reverse complement strand
CTACGGCAATCTCTTCATCGCTCAGCACTGGCACCGGGTCCGTAATCGCCAGGGTCGTCAGGTAAAGTTGCGCCAGCACTTCAACTTCATGCGCCAGCCATAACGCTTTTTCCAGATTCACCTCACAAGCGATAAGCCCATGATGTTGTAACAAAGTTGCCTTACGATTTTTGGGTAATGACTCCAACTTATTGATAGTGTTTTATGTTCAGATAATGCCCGATGACTTTGTCATGCAGCTCCACCGATTTTGAGAACGACAGCGACTTCCGTCCCAGCCGTGCCAGGTGCTGCCTCAGATTCAGGTTATGCCGCTCAATTCGCTGCGTATATCGCTTGCTGATTACGTGCAGCTTTCCCTTCAGGCGGGATTCATACAGCGGCCAGCCATCCGTCATCCATATCACCACGTCAAAGGGTGACAGCAGGCTCATAAGACGCCCCAGCGTCGCCATAGTGCGTTCACCGAATACGTGCGCAACAACCGTCTTCCGGAGCCTGTCATACGCGTAAAACAGCCAGCGCTGGCGCGATTTAGCCCCGACATAGCCCCACTGTTCGTCCATTTCCGCGCAGACGATGACGTCACTGCCCGGCTGTATGCGCGAGGTTACCGACTGCGGCCTGAGTTTTTTAAGTGACGTAAAATCGTGTTGAGGCCAACGCCCATAATGCGGGCAGTTGCCCGGCATCCAACGCCATTCATGGCCATATCAATGATTTTCTGGTGCGTACCGGGTTGAGAAGCGGTGTAAGTGAACTGCAGTTGCCATGTTTTACGGCAGTGAGAGCAGAGATAGCGCTGATGTCCGGCGGTGCTTTTGCCGTTACGCACCACCCCGTCAGTAGCTGAACAGGAGGGACAGCTGATAGAAACAGAAGCCACTGGAGCACCTCAAAAACACCATCATACACTAAATCAGTAAGTTGGCAGCATCACCCGACGCACTTTGCGCCGAATAAATACCTGTGACGGAAGATCACTTCGCAGAATAAATAAATCCTGGTGTCCCTGTTGATACCGGGAAGCCCTGGGCCAACTTTTGGCGAAAATGAGACGTTGATCGGCACGTAAGAGGTTCCAACTTTCACCATAATGAAATAAGATCACTACCGGGCGTATTTTTTGAGTTATCGAGATTTTCAGGAGCTAAGGAAGCTAAAATGGAGAAAAAAATCACTGGATATACCACCGTTGATATATCCCAATGGCATCGTAAAGAACATTTTGAGGCATTTCAGTCAGTTGCTCAATGTACCTATAACCAGACCGTTCAGCTGGATATTACGGCCTTTTTAAAGACCGTAAAGAAAAATAAGCACAAGTTTTATCCGGCCTTTATTCACATTCTTGCCCGCCTGATGAATGCTCATCCGGAATTCCGTATGGCAATGAAAGACGGTGAGCTGGTGATATGGGATAGTGTTCACCCTTGTTACACCGTTTTCCATGAGCAAACTGAAACGTTTTCATCGCTCTGGAGTGAATACCACGACGATTTCCGGCAGTTTCTACACATATATTCGCAAGATGTGGCGTGTTACGGTGAAAACCTGGCCTATTTCCCTAAAGGGTTTATTGAGAATATGTTTTTCGTCTCAGCCAATCCCTGGGTGAGTTTCACCAGTTTTGATTTAAACGTGGCCAATATGGACAACTTCTTCGCCCCCGTTTTCACCATGGGCAAATATTATACGCAAGGCGACAAGGTGCTGATGCCGCTGGCGATTCAGGTTCATCATGCCGTTTGTGATGGCTTCCATGTCGGCAGAATGCTTAATGAATTACAACAGTACTGCGATGAGTGGCAGGGCGGGGCGTAATTTTTTTAAGGCAGTTATTGGTGCCCTTAAACGCCTGGTTGCTACGCCTGAATAAGTGATAATAAGCGGATGAATGGCAGAAATTCGAAAGCAAATTCGACCCGGTCGTCGGTTCAGGGCAGGGTCGTTAAATAGCCGCTTATGTCTATTGCTGGTTTACCGGTTTATTGACTACCGGAAGCAGTGTGACCGTGTGCTTCTCAAATGCCTGAGGTCTGTTTATCGAATTAATTGCAGATATAAAAAAACCAACCGTAAGGGTTGGTTTTTTCTTGGGATTTTTGGTCGGCACGAGAGGATTTGAACCTCCGACCCCCGACACCCCATGACGGTGCGCTACCAGGCTGCGCTACGTGCCGACTCGTGGCTGCTAATACTACCGTTTTCCACACCGATTGCAAGTAAGATATTTCGCTAACTGATTTATAATTAATCAGTTAGCGATAAAACGCTTCTCGTACAACGCTTTCTGGTGAATGGTGCGGGAGGCGAGACTTGAACTCGCACACCTTGCGGCGCCAGAACCTAAATCTGGTGCGTCTACCAATTTCGCCACTCCCGCAAAAAAAGATGGTGGCTACGACGGGATTCGAACCTGTGACCCCATCATTATGAGTGATGTGCTCTAACCAACTGAGCTACGTAGCCATCTTTTTTTTCGCGATACCTTATCGGCGTTGCGGGGCGCATTATGCGTATAGAGCCTTGCAGCGTCAACCTCTTTTTCAAGGAAAATTGCTCGAAAGTGACTGTTTGGTTAGGTTGCGAACAGCGAACCATGACGAACTGTAAATCTACGGAATGCTTGATATTCAGGGGATTTTGCGGACTGGTACGGATGGGAGCGAACTGATAAATGGTGTCCCCTGCAGGAATCGAACCTGCAATTAGCCCTTAGGAGGGGCTCGTTATATCCATTTAACTAAGAGGACAATGCGGCATGAGTATACCCGCTAATGGAGTGCGGGGTAAGTACGCTGCCGCTCGATTGCTTAAACCCTCGCCATTTATGCCGGGTTTTTATAATTTTTCTTAATGTTTTCCGCACGTTCTGCTTTTTGGACGTCATCGATTGTCCCTCTAAGACACGGATAAATCGGTGATATCACCACATCAACCAGGCAACATGCCCGACTTGTTGAATGCAATAAACAGAAGGAAAAAACAGGGAGGAGAAAAGAAGTGGTGCTGATAGGCAGATTCGAACTGCCGACCTCACCCTTACCAAGGGTGCGCTCTACCAACTGAGCTATATCAGCACATCTTGGAGCGGGCAGCGGGAATCGAACCCGCATCATCAGCTTGGAAGGCTGAGGTAATAGCCATTATACGATGCCCGCATCCTGGAACTCGGCTACCTGATTTTCATTCTGCACTGAATATCGAGAGAAGCTCTCTTTATTCGAGCCGGTAAGCGAACTTATCGTCTCGGGCTACGCCATCGCGTGGCCGAAATTGGTGGTGGGGGAAGGATTCGAACCTTCGAAGTCTGTGACGGCAGATTTACAGTCTGCTCCCTTTGGCCGCTCGGGAACCCCACCGGACTTGATGGTGCCGACTACCGGAATCGAACTGGTGACCTACTGATTACAAGTCAGTTGCTCTACCTACTGAGCTAAGTCGGCATCAAGTAGCGCGCACTCTATGGAGACATGCGAGTTCATGCAACTAAAAAATTGCATAATTTGTTTTATTGGTCACATTTTATGCGACACGATGAAGAAACAGCCTAGGTACCTCATGAGCCCGAAGTGGCGAGCCCGATCTTCCCCATCGGTGATGTCGGCGATATAGGCGCCAGCAACCGCACCTGTGGCGCCGGTGATGCCGGCCACGATGCGTCCGGCGTAGAGGATCCGTCACATACCAAGGCGGCTAAGCGAGCAGATGGAACATCAACGCCTGCGGTCAGGAAGATGCGCATCGACAGCAAGACATCATGGCTATCAGCTTGTCGTCGTGCAGGAATTGAAGATTTCCGTTTCCATGACCTCAGACACACCTGGGCAAGCTGGCTGATTCAGTCAGGCGTCCCATTATCAGTGCTTCAGGAAATGGGCGGATGGGAGTCCATAGAAATGGTTCGTAGGTATGCTCACCTTGCGCCTAATCATTTGACAGAGCATGCGAGGAAAATAGACGACATTTTTGGTGATAATGTCCCAAATATGTCCCACTCTGAAATTATGGAGGATATAAAGAAGGCGTAACTGATTGAATTGTAATGGCGCGCCCTGCAGGATTCGAACCTGCGGCCCACGACTTAGAAGGTCGTTGCTCTATCCAACTGAGCTAAGGGCGCGTTGATACCGCAATGCGGTGTAATCGCGTGAATTATACGGTCAACCCTTGCTGAGTCAATGGCTTTTGATCTGGTTGCTGAACAAGTGAACGACCGCGTCTGATTTTCTGATTTATTTCGCTATAGCGGCAAACAAACGCACACCGCTGCGCGTCTGAATCAAGAAAACCCGTATTTTCATGTATCAAAGTGACCTGCAGCCAAGCTTGGATTGCGACACGGAGTTACTTTATAATCCAATCGATTGGCCCCTTAGCTCAGTGGTTAGAGCAGGCGACTCATAATCGCTTGGTCGCTGGTTCAAGTCCAGCAGGGGCCACCAGCGGCCGCAAAGGCTGACGAGAAATCGTCAGCCTTTTTAAGCTTTAAGCCGAATTCCAGCACACTGGCGGCCGTTACTAGTGGATCCGAGCTCGGTACCAAGCTTATCGATGATAAGCTGTCAAACATGAGAATTACAACTTATATCGTATGGGGCTGACTTCAGGTGCTACATTTGAAGAGATAAATTGCACTGAAATCTAGAAATATTTTATCTGATTAATAAGATGATCTTCTTGAGATCGTTTTGGTCTGCGCGTAATCTCTTGCTCTGAAAACGAAAAAACCGCCTTGCAGGGCGGTTTTTCGAAGGTTCTCTGAGCTACCAACTCTTTGAACCGAGGTAACTGGCTTGGAGGAGCGCAGTCACCAAAACTTGTCCTTTCAGTTTAGCCTTAACCGGCGCATGACTTCAAGACTAACTCCTCTAAATCAATTACCAGTGGCTGCTGCCAGTGGTGCTTTTGCATGTCTTTCCGGGTTGGACTCAAGACGATAGTTACCGGATAAGGCGCAGCGGTCGGACTGAACGGGGGGTTCGTGCATACAGTCCAGCTTGGAGCGAACTGCCTACCCGGAACTGAGTGTCAGGCGTGGAATGAGACAAACGCGGCCATAACAGCGGAATGACACCGGTAAACCGAAAGGCAGGAACAGGAGAGCGCACGAGGGAGCCGCCAGGGGGAAACGCCTGGTATCTTTATAGTCCTGTCGGGTTTCGCCACCACTGATTTGAGCGTCAGATTTCGTGATGCTTGTCAGGGGGGCGGAGCCTATGGAAAAACGGCTTTGCCGCGGCCCTCTCACTTCCCTGTTAAGTATCTTCCTGGCATCTTCCAGGAAATCTCCGCCCCGTTCGTAAGCCATTTCCGCTCGCCGCAGTCGAACGACCGAGCGTAGCGAGTCAGTGAGCGAGGAAGCGGAATATATCCTGTATCACATATTCTGCTGACGCACCGGTGCAGCCTTTTTTCTCCTGCCACATGAAGCACTTCACTGACACCCTCATCAGTGCCAACATAGTAAGCCAGTATACACTCCGCTAGCGCTGATGTCCGGCGGTGCTTTTGCCGTTACGCACCACCCCGTCAGTAGCTGAACAGGAGGGACAGCTGATAGA
>JAVVEE010000099.1:0-6120 GCA_032251315.1 Gammaproteobacteria bacterium | reverse complement strand
GCCCTGATTAAATTAAATTCTAACGTTATTTTATTATAGAATATAAATTAAAATAAGAAAAGGCTTTATTATATGCCTTTTAAAATCCATGACCAGGCAGAATGCATGCGAATATTTGAAAAATTGATCCACAGATGAAAAAGATAGTTGGCAGTTGGCAGTTAATGAATTAACTTGTGATTGTGTGAGGGAGATGGCATCTACCAAACCAAACACCAACCGAAGCGTCACATGGGGGGTTTCGTTATGCATTGTCGTGATGTTTGGAATTTACTGCCGTGGGCACCGTTCTTGTGCCCACGCGTAACGCCAATCATCATCACCATGCACATATCCACATAACATCGCTCAACCATCACACCGTCCGCCCTTGTGCCCACGCGTAACCTTAATCAACCGCCACCCCACCCGTTCTTGTGGCCACGCGTAACGCCGTAATGCCAATCGGGCACCACATACGGCTGGGGCTGGTTATCGATCAGGGTCGGTAGCTTTTGAGGACATCGATATAATTACTGTGTTCGTATGCGGCGGGGTCGAGCGCACAGGACTGGCTGACACTGCCCTGCATCTGCTGCACCGATTCGTATTCACGCTCGGTGAGCCACTCCTGTAACTGCTGTAATAAGGTCGCGCAGTAATCCGGGCCTTTTTCCAGTAACACGCTGCATAAGTAGACTGCGTCTGCACCGGCGAGTAGTGCCTTGATGATGTCTTCGCATTGATGAAAGCCGCCGGTGGCGGCGAGCGAGAGTTTTACCCGGCTCCTGATCAGGGCGATCCATCTTATTCTGAGCAAGGTTTCGTTGGCGTTTGATAACTCAAGCTGGGGTTTGATACGCAATGTTTCCAGGTCGATATCCGGCTGATAAAAACGATTGAAGAGGACGACGCCATCAGCGCCTGAGTTCTGTAATTTTTTTACCATGTTGGCGACCGATGAAAACTGGGAAGACAGTTTCATGGTGACAGGAATGCTAATCTGATTTCTTAAGGCGTTTAACAGTTCGATGTAACGTGCTTCCACTTCTGCTCCCGCCTGCTCGGGATCGGCTGCCACGTAATAGACATTGAGTTCCAGTGCATCGGCACCTGCCTGCATCAGCTCTTTGCCAAAATCGATCCAGCCGCTGGTGGAGATGCCATTCAGGCTGGCGATGACCGGAATATCTAATGACGACTTGAGGTGTTGCAGGTGAGCAAGGTAATTATCCAGTTCGCCGTTATAGTGTTCAGGCACGGGCTGGAAAGATTCGATTTCATAATTGCCCAGCGATTGCGAAAAGACATATTTATCCAGCATATTCTGTTCATAGTGCACGCTTTCTTCAAACAGGGAGGGCAGGACAATGGCAGCAGCGCCGGCGTCTTCCAGGCGCCTGGCATCATCCGCATTTGCCGTGAGCGGTGAGGATGAAGGCACTAACGGGTTTTTTAGTGTCAGGCCGAGGTATTGAGTCGATAAATCAATCATGATGTTGGTTCCTTGCTGCTCTCTTCTTGTGGTTTTTCTTCAGCAAATTTGCGGCGTACTGACTGTATGCTGGTTGATTCATCCCAGGGTAAATTCGCCAGCTGTTCGTAATAATGATAACGACGTAGAACATCCTGCTGCGACTGTTCCAGTAACTTTTCGGCCACTTCGGGATGGGTTCGCCAGAGCATGTTAAAGCGGGTTTCCGATTCAACAAATTTACGATAAGAAATGGAAGGCGGCTTGCTGTCCAGGCTGAGCGGGTTAATGCCCTGCCGGGCTTTTTCGGGGTTGTATCGGAACAGTGGCCAGTGACCACTGTCAACGGCCAGCTGTTGCTGTTGATGATTATTTTTCAGGTCGATGCCATGAGCAATGCAGGGTGAATAGGCAATGATTAACGACGGCCCGGGATAGGCTTCGGCTTCGTTAAAGGCATGGATGGTCTGGATGTCTTTGGCGCCATAGGCGACGCGGGCGATATAGACGTTTTCATAATCCATCGCCTGCAGGGCGAGGTCTTTTTTGGGTGTGGGTTTTCCGCCCGCCGAAAATTTGGCGACTGCACCACGCGGTGTGGCCTTCGAGGTTTGACCGCCGGTATTGGAATAAACTTCTGTATCCAGCACCAGGATGTTGACATCGTTGCCGGAGGCCATGACATGATCGAGCCCGCCATAACCGATGTCGTAAGCCCAGCCATCACCCCCTATAATCCAGACGCTCTTGCGTAACAGATTTTCTGCCAGCGTCTCCAGTTCACGCGCTTCAAATTTGTCGATGGTGCCCAGTTTTTCGCGCAGCTGTTCAATGCGCTGACGCTGTTGTTGAATGCCTTCCTCGGTTGATTGATCGGCATCCAGAATATCGTCGACCAGGGCATCATCCAGTTCGGATTTCAACTGCTGTAACAGCTCCGTCGCATAGTGTTTCTGTTTATTAATTGCCAGACGCATGCCCAGGCCGAATTCGGCGTTATCTTCGAACAGTGAGTTCGACCAGGCCGGTCCCCTGCCCTCGGCATTTTTTGCCCAGGGTGTAGTGGGAAGATTGCCGCCGTAAATCGAGGAACAGCCGGTGGCATTGGCAACCACCATACGGTCGCCGAACAGCTGGCTGGCAAGTTTGATATAGGGGGTTTCACCGCAACCTTCACAGGCACCGGAGAATTCAAACAGCGGCTGTAAAATCATCGCGCCCTTGATGGTGTTGCTTTTAATCAAAGTACGGTCGTATTCGGGCAAACCGAGGAAAAATTCCCAGTTCTTTTTTTCCTGTTGGCGTAGCGCCTGAGTGTAAGGCACCATGTTCAGGGCTTTGTGACTGACGTTGCTCTTGTCATGAATGGGGCAGATGTCGGCACACAGGCCGCAGCCGGTACAGTCCTCCGGTGAGATCTGATAAGTCATGTGCAGGTTTGGCGCAAAATCCTTACCCTTTACCGGCATGGACTTGTAGCTTTCCGGGGCGTTTTCAACAAGCGTTTCATCATAGACTTTGGAGCGGATGACGCCGTGCGGACACACCAGCGGACATTTGCCGCACTGGGTGCACAGATTTTCATCCAGCACGGGGATCTCCAGCGCGAGGTTTCTTTTTTCATAGGCCGCCGTACCCGTGGGGTAACTGCCGTCTGCGGGAAACAGGCTGACCGGGACTTGATCGCCCCGCCCGGCAATGAGTTCGCCGGTGACGTTTTTGATAAAATCCGGTGCGTTCTGCGCGATTTTGTTTTCCAGTATCAATTCTGAGTCGACCTGAGCGGGCACCTCAACCTGATGCAGATTGGCCAGCGCTTCATCTATCGCCTTAAAGTTGGATTCAACCAGGCGTTTGCCTCTTTTACCATAGGTTTTTTCAACCGCCTGCTTGATTTCGGCAATGGCCCGGTCTTTGGGCAAGATGCCGGAAATGGAAAAGAAACAGGTCTGCATGATGGTGTTGATGCGCTTGTTCATGCCGGCAATTTCAGCGACCTTGTAGGCATCGATAATATAGAGTTTTATATTCTTATCGATGATTTGCTGCTGCATTGTCTTCGGCAGGGTCGGCCAGACCTGCTCGGCAGGCGCAGAGCTGTTCAGCAGAAATATCGCCCCCTCGGCGGCCTTGTCCAGCATGGGATAGCGTTCCAGAAATACCGGCTGGTGACAGGCGACAAAATTAGCTTCATCATCACCGATTAAATAGGTAGACCGTATCGGCCTGTCACCAAAACGTAAATGCGAGACGGTGACCGCCCCGGATTTTTTGGAGTCATAAACAAAATAACCCTGAACGAACTTATCGGTATTCTCACCAATGATTTTTATGCTGTTTTTATTGGCGCTGACGGTACCATCACTGCCCAGGCCATAAAACATCGCCTGAAAACAGTGCTCGTGTGCATCGGTACGAAAGTGTTCATCCCAGCGCAGGCTGCTGTGGGTGACATCATCAATGATGCCGACGGTAAAATTATTTTTAGGCGTGGCTGAAGCCAGTTCATCAAACACGGATTTGACCATAGCCGGGGTGAACTCTTTCGAAGACAGGCCGTAACGGCCACCCGTGACTATAGGTATGGTTTTGAATTTGCTTTGCGCACTACAAAAGTTTTTCGCGATGCCGGTGATTACATCTTTATAAAGCGGTTCACCGTCAGCACCCGGTTCCTTGGTGCGGTCAAGCACGGCGATTTTTTTCACGCTATCAGGAATCGCTGCAAGCATGGCCTCGCTATCCAGCGGCCGGAACAGGCGCACCTTTAACAGCCCGACTTTCTCGCCCTGCGAGGATAAGTACTCGATGGTTTCATGCGCCGTTTCCGCACCTGAGCCCATCAGTATAATTATGCGTTCTGCATTACCGGCACCCACATAGTCGAACAGCTGGTAATGCCGCCCCGTCAGTGTCCCAAACTCATCCATGATCTTTTGTACGATGCCCGGCATGGCCTGATAATAGCGATTCACAGATTCTCTGGCCTGAAAGAATGCATCCGGGTTCTGCGAGCTGCCCCGCAATACCGGGTGTTCCGGCGACAGGGCGCGCTGACGATGTTCGGTAATGCGCTGATGATTGAGGAGCTGTTTCATGATATCGGTATCAATCGACATTACCTTTGCGATTTCGTGGGAGGTTCTGAAGCCATCGAAAAAATGCACAATGGGAATGCGTGATTCCAGGGTCGCGGCCTGTGCGATTAAGGCCATGTCCATGGCCTCCTGCGGTGAATTCGACGCTAAGAAAGCAAAGCCGGTGGAACGCGCGGCCATGACATCACTGTGGTCTCCGAAAATGGAAAGCGCCTGTGCCGCGACCGAGCGCGCGGCAACATGAAACACGGTAGGCGTGAGTTCCCCGGCAATTTTAAACATGTTAGGGATCATCAGTAACAATCCCTGCGAGGCGGTAAACGTGGTGGTGAGCGCACCGGCCTGTAAAGCGCCGTGAACGGTGCCGGCGGCCCCGGCTTCGCTCTGCATTTCAATAATGTCGGGAACCGTGCCCCAGAGATTGGTCTGCTGACGTGAGGTCCATTCATCAGCCCATTCTCCCATGGGTGATGCGGGTGTTATCGGGTAAATGGCAATGACTTCGTTGCTGATATGGGCAATGGTGGCGGCCGCCTGATTGCCGTCGATGGTTACTGTTTTATGTTGTGACATTAGCCGTCATACTCCACCGATAAATATATTTATAATTTAACACCCGTAAAGCATTCAAATGCAATGATCTCGGTCAATAATTCAATGTTATATCAGTACTGCTGATATAAATCGGGCCCAGATTTAGTATGGAAATATGCCATAAATACTCTGTTTTAAGATCTCGGTTTTCCCGTGAATCCTGCAAGGATTAGATGGCGGATTTGTAAGTTATGATTGAAACATTTATATCAATGATAAAAAAGATGTAAGTATCAATTTGCGCGTCGTATGGATGGTTAATATTATTATGTCATTTTTTAAAAGCAAACGATCATGCCTGTTATATCTCATCTCACTATGTGCGATCTGGTTGGCGATACTTATTATCGCCACATCTTTTATCTACAAGATCGAAATGGATGGCAAAGAGATTAAGTTGCAGAACATTCACGATAGAATTTATTCACATGTGGCCGACACACTAAAAGTATATGAGGTGTCAATAGAATCATTCGCCAGTATGCTGGCGGCAAAACCAAACAGTGGTTTCAAAAACGCCAGAAAATTTGCCCGGCAGTTACGTAACCATTATCCGGACATCTATATGTTCGAAATTGCCAAAAGAATTCCGCACAGTGAACGTGATGATCTGGAGCAAAAAATGCAGGAGCTCGGCTATAAGGATTATGTTCTGCACTCTCTCGGTTACAGCTCAGACAGACAAAAACACCCGTTACCAGTGAAAGAATTTTATTACCCGATTGTTTTTATCGAACCTGAATTAGAACAATCAAAGGGGGTTCTGGGTCTCGACCTGTCAGAGGGGAATTCGGTGTTGAGTGAAGGACTCATAAAATCGTTTAATCTGAATACACATGTGGCATCACGCCCTTTTTTGCTGATGGAGGGAATTTATGGCTATGTTCTTTATCGAGAACCTGAATCCGTAACTTAAAACCTGCAAAAAAAGCCTTTAATACCGTAATTTACAGCCTATTTTGCTAAAATATCTAC
>JAVVEE010000098.1:0-6303 GCA_032251315.1 Gammaproteobacteria bacterium | reverse complement strand
GTGGCAACTATAAGTTGCGAGTGTATAACGCCATTCTTCAGGGCCAGTTTCGAGACAGTGCGGTAACATTCAGCGATGATGATCTAGAACGTTTCACGGCCGAGTTCTCAACAGGTGTTGTATGGGAATTCTCTGATGGATATCGACTCAGCCTGTTTTATCGTCATCGCACCCCCGCGATGAAATCGCCTAGTGCTCGTGAACCCAGATGGGGCGGTTTAACTATCAGCAAATCATTTTAACGGCTTGAAAGAAATATATTTTAAAGCTTGAGTTAAAGGGGACAGTTAAAGGGGACGTAACTATTTTTTTTCTGTTGACGCTTATTCTATTTTAATGTTTTGACTTTAGTTTTTTAAGCCATGGCTTTTGACCTTAAACCCCCCTTAGAGAGTATTGTGATCTTCACGGGTTTTCGAGTGCTGCACCATGGATGCCGGCCAAAATCACGCCGGCATGACGGGATAGGTGCTAAATGCCCTTTTCGCGCCTTTACTACGCGCAATCCTGTGTTACGAATTACTTCCTGGTGTCGCCCTGCGGGCCAGCCATAAAGCGGCTGTTTAATTTTGCTCCCAGCAAACACGTCACCCTACGGGCCGCACTGTGTGCGTTCAAAACGCTCCCGGCATTTTAGTCGCGTCCTTCGCAGACAAAGACTTTGACCTTATCTGTGTTCATCCGCGTTCATCTGCGGACTAAAGTTTTTTTCTCGCAGACAAAGCTTCTCCTAAAACTCCGCAATCAACCGGAACTCAACAACTACAACGCCGGGCTTTTGATCACCATGAGTTTTTCACGGGTCATTTCGTGTATTGAATAAGGAATGCCGCCCATGCCCATGCCTGAGCTGTCGCGTCCGCCGAAGGGCATCCAGTCGGCGCGAAAGGCGGTGTGGTCGTTGACCATGACTGCGGTGGCATTGAGTTTGGTGACTGTATCCATTGCCACGTCGAGGTCACGGGTGAAGATCGCCGCCTGAAAATGCACATCCAGTGAATTGGCTTTTTCGATGGCGTGATCGCGTTCGGTATAGGTGTAGAGACAGACCACAGGACCGAAGACTTCATGGGTTGATATGGTGGCGGTATCGGCCGGGTTTAGCAGAATCGTGGGCTGATAACAGGTGTCGGACAGGCGCTTGCCACCGCACAGCAGTTGCGCGCCACTCTCTACGGCCTCATTCACCCAGCTTTCTACCCGGTCAACTTCGTGCGGCAATATCAACGGACCGACATCGGTCTGATCGCTGGCCGGATCACCTACTTTGAGTTCATTGGCGAGCGCGACTAACTTTTCCGAAAGCTGTTTGCGGTCGTCTTCGTGTACAAAAATTTTCTGCACTGATACGCAGACCTGGCCGGCATGATAGAAGCCGCCTTTGATCAGCAGGGGCAGCATGGCTTCATAATCAGCATTCCTGTCGACGATAACCGGTGCGACGCCGCCGTGTTCGAGGGCGCAACGGGTGCCGGGTGCCAGTTTGGAACGCAGATACCAGCCAATTTTGGAAGAACCGATAAACGAGAGAAAGCCCACCCGTGGGTCGGTGACCAGCTGTTCTGCTGCATCGTTATCGCAGACCACTGCCTGGCACCAGTCTTCCGGCATGCCGGCCTCGTGCAGGAGCGCGACAAAGTCCAGACAAGACAGCGGCGTGGTTGTGGCGGGTTTGATTACCACCGGACAGCCGGCCGCAAACGCGGTGACGGTCTGATGCACGACCAGATTCAGGGGATGGTTGAAGGCACTGATGGAGACCACCACGCCTATGGGTTCACGAAGGGTGAAAGCCAGCCGGTTTTGCGTGGCGGCGGTTCGGCCCATGGGAATCTGCTCCCCGCCCTGCTGCGATATCGCTTCGGCGGCGAGTTTTACGCCGTCGATGGCGCGCTGTACTTCCACGCTGGAATCACGGTAGGGCTTGCCGCCTTCGTTGAGGGCGGTGTGGGTGAGTGTTTCGATGCGCTCCTGCATCAGCGTGACTACGCGTTCGAGAATTTCAATACGCTGGTAAGGTGCCAGCCGGCGCGAGCGGTCCTGAAACAGGCGGTGCGCTTTATCCAGGGCGACCATGACGGCTTCAGCCGAATCCATGGGGATTTCACGAATCAGCGTTTGATCGTAAGGGCGTAAAACTTTTAATGTGCTGGATGTGTTCATATCAGGCAGGCCTTTTCCTTCAGTAAAACGTTGAGAATTTTATGGTTCAGTGAGTAGTCTACCGGTAATTCGATGACATGAACCCCATCGGTTTTCAGGCAATTATCCAGGGTCTGCTGGAAATGCTCGTCACTGTGGATTCGATAGCCGTTGGCCCCAAAGCTCTGCGCATAGGTGACGAAATCGGGATTGCCGTAATCCAGGCCGAAAGCGTCGAACCCCATGGCCTGCTGTTTCCATTTGATCATGCCGTAGGCGTTATCGTTGATTATGATGACCAGCAGGTTGAGCTTAAGCCTGACTGCCGTTTCCAGCTCCTGCGAATTCATCATAAATCCGCCGTCACCGCATACCGCTACCACCTGCGTATCGGGATACAGCATTTTGGCCATCATGGCACCCGGCAGCCCGGCGCCCATCGTGGCCAGAGCGTTATCCAGCAGCAGGGTATTAGGCGCATAACATTTGTAGTTACGCGCAAACCAGATTTTGTACACGCCGTTATCCAGACTGATGATGGCGTCATCCGCCAGTGTTTCACGCAATAGATTTACCAGTCGCTGGGGCAGCATGGGGAAACGGGTATCGAGAAAATATTTCGACAGATGCGTCTCCACTTCCGTCTTGATGGTTTTGAAATAGGCCAGATCCCAGTGGCTGCCGGGTTTGATCTTTTGCGCCAGCTGCTGCACCGAATCGGCAATGTCCCCCACCACGTTGAGTTGGGGAAAATAAACCTCATCCACTTCAGCCGGTGAGAAATTGACGTGGATAACCTGCTTGCCGCCGTGGTGCATGAAAAAGGGTGGTTTTTCCACCACATCGTGGCCGACATTAATGATCAAATCCGCGCGGTCGATGGCGCAATGCAGAAAATCAAAATCTGACAGGGCGGCAGTGCCTATGTATAAGGGGTGGCGCTCGTCGACCACACCCTTGCCCATCTGGGTGGTAAAGAATGGAATGCCGGTGGCTTCGACGAACTCGGTCAATGCCACGCTGACTCGTTTACGGTTGGCTCCCGCACCGATCAGCAACAAAGGGCTGCTTGCGGCTTCTATCATGGTCACCGCTTCAGCCAGCGCCTCATCAGTAGCATCGGGCCGCAGATGGCCGACGACCGGGAATATTGTATCCCTGCACTCTTCGCCGGCGATGTCCTCCGGCAGTTCCAGATGCACCGCGCCGGGGCGCTCTTCGATAGCCAGACGAAACGACTCCCGCACCAGTGAGGCGATGGTACTGCCGTTGACGATCTGCCGGGTGAACTTGGTCACCGAACGCATCAGGTCGACCACGTTCAGAATCTGAAAACGACCCTGCTTGCTGGTTTTTATCGGCTTCTGCCCGGTAATCATCAGCATCGGCATCGCGCCCAGCTGGGCAAAGGCGGCTGAGGTGATTAAATTGGTGGCACCCGGTCCAAGCGTCGCCAGGCACACTCCCGGCTGTCCGGTGAGACGCCCGTAGGTGGCGGCCATAAAACCCGCGCCCTGTTCGTGTCGTGTGAGTATCAAATGGATACTCGAATTTTTCAGGGAGTTCAGCAGATCAAGGTTCTCTTCACCGGGAACACCAAAAATATATTCGACGCCTTCGTTTTCCAGAGCTTTTACAAACAGGTCAGATGCTTTCATAGTTATTCCTCGGAGTCTGTTGAGTTTAGAGGGATTTCCGCAGCCAGTTCATCCTGAATCCGACAGCCTCCTGTTATTTAAAAAAATCATATCACCGCCAGGAAACCGCGCTGGCCAATCGCCAGTCGTACTCCCAGGATTCAGGAATATTCTTGTCATCGCGCAGACAGCCCTCGGCAATACAGGGATAAATCTGATCGTAGGTCATCACAATTCCCTGATTAATGCGCCGGTTGATATGCTGCGCCTGCACCGCTTCCAGGTTGTTCAACCCGAGAATGCTCAGTAACTCTGCCAACGCATGAATTGTGGCGTGGTGGTAGTTGGCGACACGCACACCTTTATCAGTGACATCCAGCTGTTTATAGCGGGCGGGGTTTTGTGTGGTAATACCGGTGGGGCACTTATTGGTATTGCAACTGCGCGACTGAATACAGCCCAGCGCCAGCATCATGCCCCGGGCCGAATTCACGGTATCGGCACCCAGCGCCATCAGTCGGAGGATATGGAAGGCGGAAAAGACCTTGCCGGAAGCTATCAGCCTGGTCTGGTCACGCACACCGATACCACTCAGGGCATTGTGCACAAAATACAGCGCATCACGTAGCGGCATTCCGACTGAATTGGTCAGCTCCACCGGTGCCGCGCCGGTACCCCCCTCACCGCCGTCGACGGTAATAAAATCCGGTACGATTCCGGTTTCCAGCATGGCTTTGCAGATACTCAGAAATTCGCGTTTGTTGCCCAGGCAGAGCTTGAAGCCAACCGGTTTGCCACCGGATAGCTCGCGCAACCTGACTACAAACTCCAGCAGCTCCGTCGGCGTACTGAAGGCGGAATGAGCCGGCGGGGAGATGACATCTTCGCCCATGGGCACCATTCGAATGTCGGCAACTTCCTGAGTCAGTTTGGCGGCAGGCAGTATACCGCCATGGCCGGGCTTGGCACCCTGGGATAATTTTATCTCAATCATTTTGACAACATCGAGCCGCGCCTTTTCAGCAAAGTGCCCGGCATCAAACTCACCACTTCCGTTGCGGCAGCTAAAATAGCCCGTGCCGATCTGCCAGATCAAATCGCCACCGTGTTTCAGATGCCAGGGACTGAGTCCGCCTTCGCCGGTGTTATGGGCAAAGTGGCCATGTTTGGCGCCACGGTTGAGCGCCATAATGGCATTGCGATTGAGGGCGCCGAAACTCATCGCTGAGATGTTTAGCGGGGATGCCGAATAAGGTTTGCTACAGGCAGGTCCGCCAAAATTGACCCGCAGATCATTCTGAATACAGGTAACGGGTGCCAGAGAATGATTCAGCCATTCATAACCGTCACGGTAGAGGTCGAATACCGTGCCGTAAGCACGGGTGTCATCATCATTCTTGGCTCGCTGATAAGAGAGGCTGCGAAATTCACGACTTATCGGCCTGCCATCGATATCCGACTCCACAAAATACTGCTGCATCTCATTGCGCACCGATTCAAACATATAGCGGAAATGGCCGATGAGCGGGTAAATACGTAATATAGTGTGTTTTTTCTGAAGAACATCATAAAGCGCAATCAGCAATAGCGGTGCCAGCACCAGCCAGGCCCAATGTATCCAGGGCCACTTCTGCGCCAGCAGAACAGTAACGGCAACGATAAAAATACTCAGAAACACGAACACCTGACGAAAGATCATTGAAGAGCCTTTATTGAAATACACGGATTAAGACAAGTTCTTAGTAATTTCAAGCACTTTCCTGTTTTTATACATATTGCATTAATTAAAAAACAGCATTGATTGTTTCACATTCTTAAGTAGTTGCATAGCTCAGCATTAAATGAGGATGTATTGTCATTATCAGCCACTACACAATGTTTAACTGTAAATTTGAATCCAGAAACTGTGTGTGACTGCATCGTGTTAACCTCATTCAAGCATCACGACTTAGCTGAGGCAGCTGCTGAAATGTTTTCAAAAATACTGCATAAATTTGCCAACTGGCTCACCCTGTCGGCGCTGAAAAAACAGCCTGTAAATTTCACCCGCTGGAAGGTAGTCAGGGAGCTGACCTGTATTCACTATCATAGCTCTGTCGAAAAAGCGCATCTGCGTACACTCACGGCGAAGCTTTTACAGCAAAAGGTATTTGTGGGCGAGCTGGGATTAAACCTGACCGATGAAATGAAACTTATTATTGCCGCTCAGGCCTGCGTGCCGATTCTAAAACTGGGACTCAATTATTACTCTGGTTTTGTGCAGGTGAGTGTCTATCCCGAAGCTTTCTGGGTAGAGCGAGATGAAAGCGATGCAACAGGCATTGTGCATCACCAAAAAGCGCTGCTTTCCGGAGAATCCTGGTCACGCGGGCCGGTCATTTTGTCGTGGCACAGCATTGAACATGAATTGCAGCATGATCACGATGGCCATAACGTCGTTATTCATGAATTTGCACACAAAATCGACATGTTAAATAGAGGTGCTAACGGTATGCCGCCCCTCTCCGCCGGCAGCAGCGCTCAA
>JAVVEE010000097.1:0-6392 GCA_032251315.1 Gammaproteobacteria bacterium | reverse complement strand
GAACATGCCTGGTACAAGTGCTATGTTTTTGTGCGACAGGAAGGTCTTAACGAGGGCTGGACTCGTGACCGGATTATGGCCGAGGTTAGCGCACAGGGTGTGCCCTGTTATTCAGGTACCTGCTCGGAGGTTTATCTGGAAAAGGCTTTTGACGATACCGGTTATCAGCCGACCGAACGTTTGCCGGTGGCAAAGGCGTTGGGGGAAAACAGCCTGTTGTTTCTGGTGCACCCTACGCTGACTGAAGATGAGATAAAAAAAACCTGTGATGTAATTATGAAGATTATGCATCAGGCATCAATTTAAAAGGATTAAAAATGAACATGCTTTATTCCACCCTCTCACGGGCGCAGAAAAAACTGATTTTTGTAGCAGCGGATCTGCTGGCGTTACCCGTAGCGCTGTGGTCTTCTTTTGCTTTGCGTTATGGTGAGTTTTGGCCGATTGAGAAGATAGCGCCTTTCTGGTGGGTTTTTATTGTTGTGCCGCTGTTCGGGGTTTATCTTTTTGCGCGTCTGGGGCTTTACCGTGCTGTGGTCAGGTTTATGGGGCCGCAGGCGATTGTGGCAATAGCTAAGGGCGTGGTGCTGCTGTCGCTCATTCTTTATGCCATTGCTTATTTGGTGCCGCTGGTTGGCTTTCCCCGCTCCATTCCGATTAATTTTGCCATTATTGCCGGGCTGTATATTTCCATCACGCGTTTTCTGGTGCGTGGTTATTATCAGCGTTATATTAACGGGCTATCGGGTACGCAGCCTGTGCTTATTTATGGTGCGGGCGATGCCGGCACGCAACTGGCACAGTCTTTGTTTAGTGCCAGGGATTTCAGGCCGGTTGCTTTTATTGATGATAATACTGCGATGCAGGGACACAGTAAGCATGACATGCGTGTGCATGCGCCTGCAGAAATTGACAACTTGATTGCAAAGCACGGTATTACCCATCTTTTTCTGGCCATGCCCTCGGCGAGTAAGGCGCAGCGTAAGGTGATTCTGGATAAGGTTAAGGCGTATCGTGTGCATGTGCTGACGCTGCCGTCGTTACCGGATATGATTTCAGGCTCGGTGAGTTTTGAGCAGTTGCAGGAGGTGGCGCTGGATGATTTGCTGGGCCGCGATATTGTGCCGCCGAATCACGAACTTCTTGTTAAATCGATTTCAGGCAAGGTGGTGATGGTCACGGGTGCCGGGGGTTCTATCGGTTCGGAGCTCTGTCGGCAGATTATCAGGCTTCAGCCTAAGTTTCTGGTGCTTTACGATCATTCTGAGTATGCGTTGTATAGCATCGAGAAAGATCTGATCGAGCAGGTTAAAGATGATTTTGACCATGGTTATGAAATGCTGGCCATACTGGGTTCGGTGCTGGATGTGACCCGGCTTAATAGTGTGATGGCTAAATATGGTGTGCATACTATTTTTCATGCGGCGGCTTATAAGCATGTACCGATGGTGGAACACAACGTGCTTGAAGGCATCAGGAACAATATTTTTGGCACGCGAGAAGTGGCAGAGGCTGCGTTACGTCATGGTGTAGAGCGGTTTATTCTTATTTCAACCGATAAGGCGGTGAGGCCGACCAATGTGATGGGGGCGACTAAGCGCTCTGCCGAGCAGGTGATTCAGGGGCTGGCGGAAAAGAGCCGGTCGACAATATTTTCGATGGTGCGTTTCGGTAATGTGTTGGGTTCATCCGGCTCGGTGGTGCCGTTATTCAGGCGACAGATAAAAGAAGGCGGGCCTGTGACGGTGACACATAAAGATATCACCCGTTATTTCATGTCGATCCCCGAGGCATCGCAGCTGGTGCTGCAAGCGGGTTCGATGGCGCAGGGCGGTGATGTATTTGTACTGGATATCGGAGAGCCGGTAAGGATACGTGACCTGGCCAGGAAGATGATTGAGCTGAGTGGCCTGGAAGTGCTTGATGAGGAAAACCCGGATGGTGACATCGCCATTGAGTTTACCGGTTTACGCCCCGGTGAGAAGCTTTATGAGGAACTGCTGATCGGTGACAATGTTGAAGGCACCGAACACCCGTTGATCATGCGCGTGAATGAAGAATACATGGCAGGAGACGAGTTGAACAAGGCGCTTTTGGTATTGCAAGATCACATCAATAACAACGACCCGGTAGCCGCACGAAACATTTTAACAACCATCGTTAAAAATTACACACCGCCCGTTGGTTTGGTTGACCATTTACAGGTGAATAAGAACGTGACGCAGATGGTGAAACGCGTGTAGGGTGGGCACCGTTTTTGTGCCCACGGCAGTAAAAGCAAAATAAAAATAAAATACATTACGTTGTGTGTGACGCTTCGGTTGGGGTTTGGTGTTGTTGTGGAATTGGGGGTTTACTGCCGTGGGCACAAGGGCGGTGCCCACCCTACGTTGATTTTTTCGCGGATTGAAGCTTTTGTTTCTGCCTGAGCATTCCGGGTGGGTGATTTAGCTGGGACTTTTTGGGGTTGTTTCTGTATAATTTTCGGGTGAATATTTTTATTTAATAGGATATTTTTTCTGTGGTTGTTTTAGGGATGTATACCTATCAAATTATCAATAATAAGTGGTCTGTTTGTTTTGCAGGTTCTGCTGTCGGCTGGTTTTATGGCCGGAATCCATCATTTTTAAATGAATCTTTTCTCCCGGGGAGTGCTTGATGTTTGCTGACATTCTGGTTGTGTGTGTGGGTAATATCTGCCGCAGCCCGATGGCGGAGTATCTGTTGGCGCGAGGTGCTGTTGAGGCGGGTGTTTCGTTGAGGGTGGCTTCTGCCGGGGTGGGGGCGCTGGTGGGTCATGGCGCTGATCCGCTGGCGGTTGAGCTGTTGGATGAGCAGGGTATTGATATCAGGGGTCATCGCGCCCGCCAGCTCGATGCGGCGCTGGTGAAGGAATTTGAGCTGATCCTGGTGATGGAGGCGTGGCAGCAGCAGGAGATTGAGTCGTTGTATCCTTTTGCCCGGGGTCGGGTGCATCTGCTGGGTAAATGGACACAAACCGAAATCGCTGATCCTTATAAAAAACCAAAGGCTTCTTTTGTGGCAGCCTTTGAACAAATTGACAGAGCCTGTGAGGCATGGTGTAAAAAAATATGTTGAATCGATTTATTCTCACGGCTCTTTCGCTGTCGATGACGGCCTGCTCGATGGCGCCGGGTATTTATTTAGAACAGGGTCAGTTTGAGCCGGTGGCGGGGAAGGAGGAGGTTGAGCCGGTGGCGGTTTCGCTGGTCCCGATTACACCGGAGGTTGTGCAGTCGCATTATCGCGCTTCCCGCCAGTCGGGTTCTACCGGTCCCGCACCGTCGAGCAATGCTGATTATGAGTACCGGGTGGGGCCGCAGGATATCCTTAATATCATTGTCTGGGAGCATCCCGAGCTGACGATTCCGACCGGTGGCCAGCGCCCGGTGGAGCAGGATGGTCATAAGGTGAATGCTGATGGAACCATTTTTTATCCTTATGTGGGTGTGCTTAAGGTCGCGGGTAAAACCAGTGCCCGGATTCGCCGGGATCTGACTGAGAAGCTGTCTGCCTATATCCGAAAACCGCAGCTTGATGTGCGCGTTGTCGCTTTTCACAGTCAGAGCGTGAATGTGACCGGGGCGGTGTCGGAGCCCGGCATGATGGCGATTACCGAGAAGCCGTTGATGCTGTCTGATGCGGTCAGCAGTGCCAGGGTGAATGCTGAGCGTGCGGATATTCAGGAGGTGGTGCTGACGCGTGATGGCAATAACCGCCTGTTCGACCTGCTGGCGTTTTACTATAAGGGTGACCTGTCGCAGGATATTCGTCTGCAGGACAGGGATGTTGTGTATGTGCCGGCCAATACGGTACGCAAGATTTATGTTATGGGTGAGGTGAATAAATCGCAGACCCTGCCGATGATCGAAGGCAAGCTCTCCCTGGCGGAGGCGCTGGCTACGGCCGGTGTTGACCAGAACACGGCGGAGCCTGAGCGGATTTTTGTGCTGCGCCAGGGTGAAGATAAACCGATCGCGTATCATCTTGATGCCAGTGAACCGGCGGGGCTGATTCTGGCAACGGCGTTTCCGCTGCAAGCGCTTGATGTGGTGTTTGTTTCCACCGCTGATATGACGCGCTGGAACCGGGTGCTGTCGCAGTTGCTGCCCACTGTGCAGACACTTTGGGCCATTGATCGTATCGGTGAGTGATTGATAAATCAGCCCATTTTATAAAGGAATAAATTCGAATATGACTACTGTTGAACAACAAGGCCCTGACCAGCGGGACAGGGCGATTGAAGACGATACGATTGATCTCTCTGAGTTGATTGGTTCGCTAATTGAGAATCGTTATTTGATCGCCGGTGTCACCGCGCTGTTTTTTGTTATCGCCGTTTTTTATGCGGTGCTGGCAACGCCTGTTTATCGGGGTGATGCCATGCTGCAGATCGATGATCAGGGTAGCAGCATGGGCGCGATGGGCGAGCTGGATGCCATTATGGGCACGGAGAGTTCATCGGCTGATACCGAGATTGAGATCATTCGATCGCGGAAGGTATTCGGCGCGGTGGTGGATAACCTCAATTTGACAACGACGGTAGAGCCGGTGACTTTTCCTTTGTTCGGCCGTTATCTGGCAAGAAGAAACCAGGCTGCCAGTGAGCCGGTGGAACCCTGGATGGGCTTTGACGGTTATGCCTGGGGCGGCGAGCGGATTCAGCTTGGGCGCTTTGATGTGCCCGAGCATCTAGTCGGCGAAGCTTTTATGCTGGTGAGCCGGGGTGAGGGTGCTTATGAGCTGTTTGATGATGCCGGTAATTCGCTGCTGTCGGGTGTCGCCGGCAGCAAGGCGGTGAGTGCGGATGGCGATATCGAACTTTTCATCAGCCGGTTAGTGGCCCGTGCCGATACCGAATTTACCCTGATACGCAAAAGCCGTACGGCGGTGATCGATGATTTGAAAAAAGCGGTTAATGTCGCGGAGAAGGGCAAGAAGACGGGGATTATTACGGTGAGCATGGAAGGTGCCGACCGCGCTGAACTACGCGCTGTTATTGATGAGGTGACGCGTACTTATCTGCGCCAGAACGTCGAGCAGAAGTCGCAGGAATCGGAGCAGATGCTGGAGTTTATTGAACTACAGATGCCCCAGCTTAAGTCACAGCTGAGCATGGCGGAGCTTTCGCTCAATCACTATCGCGAGGAAAAAGGCACGATTGATCTCAGCTTTGAGAGCAAATCCATGATTGAACAGATTACTCATTTTGAGGCTGAGACATCCAAATTGAGGATTGAGCGCGCAGAGCTTATTCAGAAGTTGACGGTTGATCACCCGGTGATTCATGGCATTGATGAAAAGCTGAAGAATCTGCAGATACAGAAACAGGAAATTGAAACCAGGATGCTGACTCTGCCCGAAACCGAGCTGGAATCGGTGAAGCTGAGCCGTGATGTAACTGTGGCTAATGAACTTTATATGTTGCTGCTGAACCGTTCGCAGGAGCTCAAGGTATCGAAGGCAGGAACCATTGGCAGTGCACGCATTATCGATGTCGCGGAAGTGCAGGTTAATCCGGTTAAGCCCAAAAAGTCATTGATTGTGGCGGTTAGCCTGATGCTGGGTTTTATGTTTGGCGTTTTCATTACCATCGTGCGCAGAGCGATGAACCAGACCATCGACGACCCTGCGGTGATAGAGAAACAGCTGGGTATTTCGGTGTATGCCGAGATTCCGTACTCTGATTACCAGGAAAAAATGGTGAGGGAGAGCAAGAAGCGTCTGGATAAAAGCGGGTATGAACTGCTCGCCCATCACAAAGGGGATGCTCAGGTCATCGAGAGCCTGAGGAGCCTGCGCACCAGTCTTCAGTTTGCCCTGATGGAGGCGGAAAATAAGGTGGTGAGCATTTCCGGTCCTGCGCCGAGTGTTGGTAAATCTTTTGTCTCATCCAATTTCGCCTATTTGATGGCCAGCACGGGAAAGAAGATTCTGCTGATCGATGGCGACATGCGTAAAGGTCATTTATCGGCCTATTTTAAAATGCCGAAAAACCCCGGGCTTTCCGAAACCCTGAGTGGTGAGAGCCAGTTTGATGCCGTGGTGCATCGTGGCGCTTTGCATGAGAACCTCGATTTTCTTGCCACCGGGGTTTATCCGCCGAATCCTTCGGAGTTGCTGATGAGCGAAGCCTTCAAGGAACTGCTGGCGAGTGTGCAGGAACAGTATGAACTCGTTATTATTGATACTCCGCCGATTCTGGCGGTTACCGATGCCGCGATCGTCGGCCAGTACGCGGCGACCAACTTTATGCTGCTACGCTCAGGCCGGCACAACCTGAGAGAAATCCAGACCGCCTATCGGCGCTTTGAGCAGAATGGTGTACACATCAAAGGCGCGATTTTCAACGGCGTGGAACTCATGAAAGG
>JAVVEE010000096.1:0-6873 GCA_032251315.1 Gammaproteobacteria bacterium | reverse complement strand
CAGGCCGCGATCGAAATTACCGCCCAGAACTGCGCCCAGCATCGCCCCGAGCGGGCCGCCGAACATGAAGCCCAGGGTGCCGCCGAGTACTGTTCCCCACCAGGCCATTAGTGTTGTGGCCTGCTATCGTTGTGTTGCGCTAAAGACATTGATGTTACCTTTTGAGAATTAATACGTGATTATACTCACATAAACCGCAATTATAAAAAGTCATCGGCGGATGAGAGGTTTTCGAGCTGGTTAATGATGACTCTTAACCGTTCATAGAGTAAGTCGGCCTGATCGGTTTCGAGTAACTGCTGTTTTTCCAGATTGGAGGCGGGCAATAATTCGCACAGTTTGTAGGCGATTTCGATGCTGGAGCTGTAATCAATCTCGGGATATTTGGCGGCCACAAAATCGTGCTTGTGCAGCGCCTGTAGCAGGCTTACCAGATTGTCGTCGATGAGGTCAGTGGGCTTAGCTTCGAGATTATCGAGGAATTCTATTTCGGCAGTCATTAAATGCTGGTCATTGACGTCGGTGTTATGCAGGCGAACGCGCTGGCGACCCTGGACGGTGATACCGAGCAGGTTATGATCCAGACTGTCCCAGTCGACGATCTCAACGTAGGTGCCGACAGGGTAGATTTCAGGCGTATCTTCAACGTCTCTGCCGTCGCGAATCAGGGCGATAACAAAGCCCTGCTGATTTTTCATGCAGGTTTTAACCAGCTCCAGATAACGCTGCTCGAAAATCTGCAGGCGCAGGGTGGCGCCGACAAAAACCACAGTATTCAGCGGGAAAACAGCCAAATGGCGGCGCTCGAATTTATCTTCTAATGGGTTGATATGGGCTCCAGAATCTTGCGTTGGTAGTGCTGAGCCTTTTTCACCTGACCGTGTCGGGCAATGTAACTGAGCAGATGCCGGCAGTTTTTGAATGACATGCTGTTATGATTTGACACGATTTTAGTCGTCGCCGTTTAATGACCGCTGTTATTTTTAGTGCTGATACAGGGTGAAAAACAGGATGCATTTTATAGTAGGTCTAATGGCTGTAGATTATACCCATGATGAGTCTGGTTTTTTACCCATTTTGATGCAAGTTATTATGATCTTTATCATATAAAGGGCAATCAGCGTTTTCATAACTGGTGCAGAGCTATATGTTGAAAAAAAATGAGGTATAATCAAAAAATGACTCAAGAATATATACACTTCCCGCTGGAACGCAATGCCGTCACTGCTCTGCTAAGGCAGCGCAATATCACGCCTACCCGGCAACGGCTGGAAATTGCGCATTTTCTTTTCCAGAAACAGCAGCACCTGTCGGCAGAGCACATTCTGGAGAGTGTCAATGCAGTCTGTAATACGGTTTCACGGGCGACGGTCTACAACACCATGGCGCTGTTTGCCCGCAAAGGTCTGATTCGGGAAGTGCTGGTCGATCGCGAGCGTATTTTCTATGACACCAACACCCGGCCCCATCACCACATTTATAATATGGATACCGGCGAGCTGAGCGATGTCGATGCCGCTGCCAATATAGATGAGACCGGTACCCTCGGTCTGCCGGAAGGGTTTCATGTGGTGGAGACTGAAGTGGTGATTAAGGTGTCGCAAAAATAGCGTCTGAAAGCCGATTAAATTTTGAAAGCCTGTCTTTACAGGCTTTTTTTATGGTGAATGATGAGTCAGGCTTGCGACCTGTATTCTGCGGCCAACGGCGCATCGAAGCCGTTGCCGGTCTTAAAAATAATCAGGAGTAAATTATGCCCAGAGAAGTTGATGTTGCCATCATAGGTGCCGGCAGTGCCGGGCTGTTTGCGCTGTCACAGGTACGCAAGCAGACTGATAACTATGTGTTAATTAATGGCGGTGAGCTGGGTACGACCTGCGCGCGTGTGGGCTGCATGCCTTCCAAGGTGCTGATCCAGGTGGCCGATGATTTCCATCGCCGCAAGCTGCTGGAGCGTGAAGGCATCGAAGGCGGCGAGGCGCTACAGATCAATGCGCCCGAGGTCATGGAGCATGTGCAGGATCTGCGCGACGTGTTTGTGGACAGAACCCTGAGCGTGACCAATGACCTGGATGAGACGCACCTGCTGGATGGCTATGCCCGGTTCGTTTCCGAGAACGTGCTGGAGGTTGATGGCGAGCAGATTCAGGCGAAGCAAATCGTCATCGCCACCGGCACGACACCGGTGGTTCCGGCTGCCTGGCAGGCCTGCGCCGAACACATCATCACCACCGACGAGCTGTTTGAGCTGGAAGATCTGCCCGCTTCGATGGCGGTGGTGGGGCTGGGTTCGATCGGCCTGGAAATCGGCCAGGCGCTGAGCCGTCTGGGTGTGGCGGTGACCGGCATTGAACAGCAGGAAAACGTGGCCAAACTGGGCGACGCCGTGGTCAACGATCTGGTGGTGGAGACGCTGGGCAAGGAATTCCCAATCTGGCTGGGCACCGCAGCTGAACTGGAACTGGTGGAAAACGGCGTCAAGGTCAGCTGCGGCGAAAACACCGTGGTGGTCGAGAAGGTGCTGGCCAGTCTAGGGCGCAAGCCCAATCTGGATAAGCTGGGGCTGGAGAATCTGTCCGTGGAAATGGATGATCGCGGCATTCCGGTATACAACCCGCAGACCATGCAGCTGGGCGATTCAGCGATTTTCATTGCCGGTGACGTCAACGCCGACCGCGCACTGCTGCACGAAGCCGGTCACGAAGGCCGGGTCGCCGGCTACAACGCGGTGCACGAAACCATCACCGCCTTCAAGCGTAAAACCCTGCTGGCGGTGACTTTTTGCGACCCCGGCATTGCGGTGGTCGGCGCCCAGCTCAATGAATTGAACGAGGCCGACATTGCGATTGGTGAAATCCAGTTCGGGCCGGTGGGCCGGGCCCTGATCATGGGCAAAAATCGCGGCGTCCTGCGCCTCTACGCCAACCGGGCCGACGGTAAGCTGCTGGGGGCGGCGATGGCCTGCGTGAAAGCGGAGAATTTGGCGCACCTGCTGGCCTGGTCGATTCAGCAGGGCCTGTCGGTGCAGGATCTGCTGAAAATGCCGTTTTACCACCCGGTGATCGAAGAGGCGCTGCAGGCGGCACTCTATAACGCGCTGGGTCAGCTCGATATCAAGGAAGAGGTGGTGGAGCTGGAAAAGCTGTAGCGGGGAAGCCTTCCCGGCCTCTCATCGCCCGAGCGGGGTGAGACTGAATTCGATGACCTGCTCGTTCTCGATCAGGTGTGCAGCCAGCACTTCCACATTATGGCTGTCCCGGGTATGCACGGTCAGCTTGTACTGAATGTAGCGACCCTCGTCCGCCAGCTCGTAACTGGTGGCGCTGGTTTTGAAATGGTGGCTTTCAATCAGCTCATATAAGGCCTTTTTTTCGATAGCCTCGTTGCGTTTGCAGCGCACCATCAGGCGGCTGAAGCTGTAGGTGGGCAGGCGCTTTTCAACCCAACCCAGCACTGTCAGTACCAGCAGAGTGATCAGGGTGGCCGCGATGGCCGCGCTGTAAAAGCCCATGCCCACGACAATGCCGATGGCGGCCGACATCCAGATCGAAGTCGCGGTAGTCAGCCCGCGCACCGTCAGCTGTTCCTTCAGAATCACGCCCGCGCCGAGAAAACCGATGCCGGTCATAATACCCTGACCCATGCGCGTCGGGTCTACGCGAATGGTGCTGATATCGACCCCGGCCAGCAGATCCCACTGAAAAACCGTCACCAGCATCAGCAGGGTAGAGGAAATGGTGACCAGCGCATGGGTGCGCAGACCGGCAGGGCGACCGTGATAACTACGCTCAAAGCCGATGGCGGCACCGAGCACCACGGCCGCGCCCAGACGAATAGAAACCTCGTAATAATCAATGGGCACAGCGGCCTCCCCGGTCAGAAACAGTCGTCATCGATGTCATATAATTTAATATCCTGTAGTTTTTCATAACGCCCGGCCTGGCCGCGCTACTGGAGCGTGGAAACCAGAAAAGCCACAAAGGCGATCAGCGCCGCCGCCAGCAGCAGGGCGGTGCCCCAGTGCTTCTCCTCTGCATTTTTGCTGCGCTCCATGGAAGCCTTAATGCCGGGAAACAGGAAGAACAGGATCGCTATCCCCATCACCGCCATCAATATTTTCTGCCAAAGTTCCATACAGCCTCCTAATCAAATTTATAATGTTTTTCGATAGCTTCGACTACCTCCCAGACACATTTCGTGCCCTTGGGGAAAGTCACCATGTCGCCGCGCTCGATGGTGATCGGCGGCTGCCCCTCAGGGGTGATTATCGCCTTGCCCTCGACGATATAACAGGTTTCGGTCTTGTCGTATTCCCAGTCAAAGGTGGAAACTTCCTTCGTCCACACCGGCCAGTCATCGACATACAGTACATCCAGTTTGATAGGCGAGACACGGTGCTCAATGGTAATATCGTTCATATTTCTTATCCGGTTAACTAAAACGACAGCATGCCCTGAGGCGTCAATGTTGAAACAACAATTATACGCAGTTAACCGGTCTCCTTATAGCGCTTTCACCAAGAGGATACACATGCAGCCGTCACCGGAAACCCATCGAGCCGTTTTCACCGCCAATATTGATAATTTTGAAGAAAAAGTCATCCAGGCCTCACACCGTACCCCCGTGCTGGTCGACCTGTGGGCCGAGTGGTGCGCCCCCTGCCGGGTGCTGACACCGATTTTGCAGCAGCTCATTGACGAATACGAAGAAGACTTGCTACTGGCTACCGTAGAAGTGGATGAAGGTGACGGCGAAAACATGAAACTGGCAGGCCGTTATCAGGTCAGAGGATTTCCAACTGTCATCCTGTTTATAGACGGCGAAGAAAAAGCCCGCTTCAGCGGTGCCAAACCGATCTCATTTCTCCAGCAGTTTGTGGATGAGAATATTAATTCGTGAATTGAAAGCATAGTTGGTAGTTACCAAAAGTGACGAAGTCTATTAATTTCGTCATAATACGTATTTTTAAAGCCTTGCTGAAAAGTTAGGTAGTTATTTTTTTATTTAGGAAATTGAAGTGAGCAAAAACAAAATGTTTAGTAAAAAAGAACGGTTTATATATGCTTTAATGTTATCAGTGCTTATCGTAATCCTTGCAACAATAAGTGTGCCGGCACAGGCGAAAACCGCATACATTAGTGATGAAGTTAAAGTTGCTATGCGCTCAGGCGCTTCTAACGGACATCGTATTATAAATTTTCTTGCTAGTGGTACGGCATTTACGGTGCTAGGTAGTTCAGACGATGAGAAGTTTATCGAGATTAAGCTTTTGGATGACACAACAGGCTGGGTTGCAACTGAACATGTCATGGACACCCCCAGTGCTAAAGAACGTTTGGTTTCTGCAAATAATACACTGAGCCAGGTTAGAGAGGAAAACAAAGTATTAAAAAATACCGTTGCCGAATTAACAGCTGAAGCTAAGCAGCTAAAAAGCGAAATAAATGTTTTGCAGGCTGAGCGAACCAAATTAAATGATTCGCTGGATGATATAAAAACGACCCTGGCTAAGCCCCTGTCCTTACATCAGGAGAACATACAGCTGAGGGAAGAGCTTGGTAAAGCGGAAGCGAATGCAGAGAAACTGGATAAGGATAATCAGCAACTTCGCGATAACGTTATCCAGCAATGGTTTATGATTGGTGGCGGAGTATCGTTAGGTAGTTTAATTTTAGGGCTTCTAATTACTCGCATTAACTGGACCAGGAAGCGTGAAAACTGGGGCAGTAGTTTTTAATATTTAAAAACAGGCTCTTCACCCGATCGTGTGGATGCGCCTTACCTGGTAGCATTTTCGGGATAGAGATCTAGTCCGCCAAGGTGGAAGTAAATGGCATTGGCAAATCGCTGTTTATTGCGAAAACCTCTGCTGCGTACCTTGATCATTTTTATTCGATATTACGGTGACAGTTTACTAAATACACTAATTATGCCATATTGCCAGCATGGCTCGTTTACCTCGTATTGTTATTCCCGGTTATCCACACCATGTGACACAGCGTGGTAATCGCCGTGCTCAGACATTCTTTGAGGATGGCGATTACGAGCTTTATGGGGCATTGCTGGAAGAGGCAGCCCGAAAGGCCGAGGCGGAGATTTGGTGTTACTGCCTGATGCCCAACCATGTGCATATCATTATCGTACCTTCAGATGAAGATGGATTGCGCCGTACTTTTGCCGATGCACATCGGCGTTATACCGGTTATATAAATGCCCGTATGCGAGTGACAGGGCATTTATGGCAAGGGCGATTTGGTTCAGTTGTGATGGATGAGGAGCACCTGGCACATGCCGTGCGATATGTATTGATAAACCCGGTTCGCGCTGGCTTGGTTGAGCGGGCTGAAGAGTGGCGCTGGTCAAGTGTTGCCAGTCACCTGTCGGGGCAGGACAATGAGTTGGTCAAGGTTGCTCCTATCCTTGATCGTTATGGCGACTTTGCCACCTTTCTTGCTCAGGAAGATGTTACCGAGGTATTTAAAAGGCTTCGTCAGTCTGAGACAACGGGGCGGCCTTTGGGATCGGATGATTGGATTGATAAGTTAACCACATTGACTGGTTGCGAGCTTAAGGCGAAGAAACGGGGACCCAAAAGAAAAGCGAAGAGTGGGGATTAAGTGCATTTAGTGAACTGTCACCGTAATTTCAAACAGCAAAAAAGAATCCGTATAGCATCGACAGTTTGCTTAAATTGCCAGTCAGAAAGCCTGCCCTCACGGCCAATTTCGGTGAAGAAATCCACCACATGCTGCGCCGTATGTGTGCGCAAACGCTGGTCGGAGTAATGCCGAATATACTGCTCAACACGCTTCACATACCAGCGCCTGACAGAATCTTTAACCTCCTGATTAATAAGCGTATTTATGTAATTAT
>JAVVEE010000095.1:0-7212 GCA_032251315.1 Gammaproteobacteria bacterium | reverse complement strand
CGGACGGCTTTCGTCGTTACAACGAAAAGCTGCGAACCAGTGCAAAGTCAAGCAATGACCCCAGCTTACTTTTTAAGCTTTTTTCTTACCTGATCATTTTCAAATAAGTGCAACTTAGTCCGCGAAGAACGCGAAAAAACCTTTTAAGCTGTTAACTCCTCACCTTTTGCACGAACCTGGCACTTATTTATTCGCCGATGAACGCGAGTAAAGACAAAAAATCAGAGCTTACTTCGGTAACTACTAATACTTCTTTTGGTTTTTTTCGCGTCCTTCGCGGATAAAGCCTTTGTTTTTATCCGTGTTCATCTATGGATCAAATCAAAGCATTTAAGCTTTACTTAAAATTATTCCCACTCAATGGTCGCCGGCGGCTTACCGGAGATGTCGTAGGTCACGCGTGAGATGCCGTCCACTTCGTTGATGATGCGCGTGGAGACGTGGCCCAGAAAATCATAGGGCAGGTGCGCCCAGCGAGCGGTCATAAAGTCGATGGTTTCTACAGCGCGCAAGGCCACCACATAATCATAACGGCGACCGTCGCCCATGACGCCGACCGACTTGACCGGCAGAAAAACGGTGAACGCCTGGCTCACTTTGTCGTACAGGTCATTCTTGTACAGCTCTTCGATAAAGATGTGATCGGCCAGGCGCAGCAGGTCGGCGTACTCCTTTTTAACTTCACCGAGGATACGCACTCCCAGACCCGGGCCGGGAAACGGATGGCGATAGACCATTTCCGAAGGCAGCCCCAGCTCAACACCGATCTTGCGCACTTCGTCTTTAAACAGTTCGCGCAAAGGCTCCACCAGCTTCATGCGCATATCTTCGGGCAGGCCACCGACATTATGATGCGACTTGATCAGATGCGAGTTTTTGCTGCCCGCCGATTCAATCACGTCAGGGTAAATCGTGCCCTGCGCCAGCCAATTAGCATTGGTTAGTTTCAGGGCCTGTTCTTCGAAAATCTCCACAAAAACGCGACCGATGACTTTACGTTTCAGTTCAGGATCACTCACGCCTTTCAGCTCGTCGAGAAAACGCTGCTCCGCATCGATGCGAATAACTTTAACGCCCATGTTCCGTGCAAACACCGCCATCACTGTATCGCCTTCCATATGACGTAGCAGGCCGTTGTCGACAAACACACAGGTGAGCTGGTCGCCTATCGCCTGATGCAACAGCGCCGCCACTACGGATGAATCCACGCCGCCTGACAGGCCCAGTACAACTTCATCGCTACCTACCTGTTCTCGAATGCGCTGGATGTTGTCTTCAATAATATTGCCCGATGTCCACAGGGCGGCGCAGCCACAGAGGTCATGCACAAAACGTTCGATGATGCGCTGACCCTGTTTGGTGTGAGTCACCTCGGGATGAAATTGCACGCCGTAGAAGCCGCGTTTTTCATCGGCCATGCCGGCTAGCGGCGCGTTATCGGTACTCGCTATACTGACGAAACCTTCCGGCAGCACCTCAACCCTGTCGCCGTGCGACATCCAGACATCCAGATAGGCGCGGCCCTGTTCGTCGACATGGTCTTCAATATCCTTGAGCAGGCGGCTATGGCCGTGGGCGCGCACCTGGGCAAAACCATACTCCCGGTGTTCGGATGCCGCGACTTTTCCGCCCAGCTGCGCCGCCATGGTCTGCATGCCGTAACAGATACCCAGCACCGGTACGCCCAGATTAAACACCACATCGGGAGCCACTAGTGTACCCGCAGCGGTCACCGACTCCGGGCCGCCGGAAAGAATGATACCGCTAGGTTTGAAATCGCGAACCTGCTGATCATCAATGCCGGTGTGGTGAACCTCACAATAAACCCCGGCCTCGCGTACGCGGCGGGCGATGAGCTGGGTGTACTGTGAGCCAAAGTCGATGATTAAGATGCGGTCAGAATGAATATCTTGCATAGTGGTGAGTTTATAGTTATTTAAAAGCTAATTTTTACCGCGGAGGCGCAGAGACGCGGAGGCTTATTTTTGTGACGCGCCTGCGGCGCATTACAAAAATGTTTTTTCTCTGCGTCTCCGCGCCTCTGCGGTTAACCTGTTAAGAAGAGCGGTAATTCGGCGCTTCTTTGGTGATCGTCACATCATGCACATGCGACTCGGACATGCCCGCGCCTGAAATACGGATAAACTCCGGCTTGATACGCATCTCGTCAATCGAGGCACAGCCCACATAACCCATGCTGGAACGCAGACCCCCAATCATCTGATGCACGATGGCACTGAGCGGGCCTTTATAGGCGACACGGCCTTCAATGCCTTCGGGTACCAGTTTGTCGCTGCCCTCCGAGCTGTCCTGAAAATAGCGATCACTGGAGCCTTTCTTCATCGCTGCCAGCGAACCCATACCACGGTAGGCTTTATACGAACGTCCCTGATATAAAATAACTTCACCCGGCGCCTCTTCGGTCCCCGCCAGCATGCCACCCACCATGATGCAATAGCCGCCGGCGGCAATGGCCTTGGACATATCACCGGAGTAACGGACGCCGCCGTCAGCGATCAACGGTACGCCGGTGCCTGTCAGTGCCTTGGCGACGTTTTTAATGGCGGTAATTTGCGGCACGCCCACGCCGGCAACAATACGCGTGGTACATATCGAACCAGGGCCAATCCCTACTTTCACACCATCCGCACCGGCTTCGACCAGGGCCAATGCCGCTGCGCCGGTGGCGATGTTGCCGCCGATCACCTGCACGTCAAAATTTTTCTTAACCCAGCTGACCCGGTCAAGCACACCCTGAGAGTGACCATGGGCGGTATCGACGATGATGACATCCACACCCGCCTTGACCAGCAGCTCAACGCGCTCTTCGGTGCCTTCGCCGGTACCGACTGCGGCACCCACGCGCAAACGGCCCTGCGCGTCTTTACAGGCATTAGGGTAATCACTGGACTTCTGTATGTCCTTCACCGTAATCATGCCGCGTAGCTTGAAGTTATCATCCACCACCAGAACACGCTCGATGCGGTGCTTGTGCAGCAGTTCCAGAATTTCTTCTTTGGAGGCGCCTTCTTTTACCGTCACCAGTTTTTCTTTCGGCGTCATGATGGAGGAAACCGGCTGATCCAGATTGGTTTCAAAGCGCACGTCACGGCTGGTCACCAGACCGACCAGATCATCACCCTGCATTACCGGTACGCCGGAGATCTTGTAGCGCTCACGCAATTCAATGACTTCGCGCACGCTGGTGTCAGGCGAAACTTTAACGGGATCGGTAATCACACCGCTTTCATATTTCTTAACACGGTTGACTTCGGCCGCCTGCTCCATGGCGCTCATGTTTTTGTGAATGATGCCGATGCCGCCTTCCTGAGCCAACGCAATAGAGAGACGGGCTTCGGTTACGGTATCCATGGCAGCGGATAACAGTGGAATGTTTAATTCAATATCGCGAGTGACTTTAGTGCGCAGACTGACGTCCTTCGGCATAACGACCGAGTGCGCAGGAACCAGTAAAACGTCGTCAAAAGTGAGAGCTTCCTCGATAATTCGCATAGTGTTCCTATAAACTGTGATGGTCTGGTAAAACCCGTTATTATAGGCTTCCGGCCATTAATCGTAAACACTAATAAGTCCTGTACGCGAAAAACATTCCGACACTCCAGCTGGTAGAGATATAACTGACACATGCATTAAACTACCATGAAACCGACAAAGCCAATTTGATTGCATGATGCCCTATCGTACCCCCACAACAACCGCCGGCCGCACCCTCTACTCCGTCTCCGAACTTAATCGATCGGCCGCTGCCGTTCTCGAGCAGAATTTTTCCTGGGTGTGGGTGGAGGGTGAAATCTCCAACCTGTCACAACCCTCATCGGGCCACATCTATTTCAGCCTGAAAGACAGTCAGGCGCAGGTGCGTTGCGCCATGTTCAAAAGCCGGCAACTCAGCATGAACTTCCGCCCGGAGAACGGCCGGCAGGTGCAGATTCGGGGAAAGGTCAGCCTGTACCAGCCGCGCGGCGACTACCAGCTCATCGTCGATCGCATGGAAGAGGCGGGGGATGGCGCGCTGCAACGCAAGTTTGAAGCACTGAAAGCCAAACTCGCCGCTGAAGGCCTGTTCGACGAGGAGATCAAACAGGCCATTCCTGAGATGCCTGAATGCATTGGCGTCATCACCTCCAACACCGGCGCCGCCATTCACGACGTGCTCAGTGTCATCAAACGCCGTTTCCCTGCCATTCCGGTGAAGCTCTATTCCGTGCCTGTACAGGGTGAGGCAGCCGCGCCCGCCATCTGTAGAGCGCTGGAACTGGCCGCCGAACAGAACAGCTGTGACGTGCTGCTGCTGGTTCGCGGCGGCGGCTCGCTGGAAGATATGTGGGCCTTTAACGAAGAGAGCGTGGCGCGTGCGGTATATGCCTGCCCTATTCCCGTGGTCAGCGGTGTCGGCCATGAGGTTGATGTCACCATCGCAGATTATGTCGCGGATGTTCGCGCTGCCACCCCCACGGCAGCGGCCGAAACGGTCACTCCGGATCAGACCGCCTGGTTACGGTCACTGGCATGGACCTATCTGCATCTGCAACAGCTCATGGCACAGAAAATACAGCGCCACCGCGAAAGCCTGAACTGGCTGAGCAATCGCCTGGCACAGCAGCACCCGGTGGCTGTGGTGCAGCGATTAAGCCAGAGACTGGATGAGCTGGAGCAACGCCTGAATTACGCCTGGCGCTACAGCCTGCATCAGCAGCAGAACCGTCACCAGCATCTGCATGCACGCCTGCTGAGCGCATCGCCCGTACATAAGATCGGCCATTACCAGCATCGCTTGCAGATTCTGGGGCAGAATCTGGAGCATCATATCCGGCAGCTGCTGGAGCGCCGGCAGGCACAGCTGCAAAACAATGCCCGCACTCTGAATGCCATCAGTCCCCTGCAGACACTGGAGCGCGGCTATTCCATTACCCGCAACAGCCAGGGCAAAACCATCAGCCGAAGCAGCGAAGTTTCCGTGGGCGAGGAGATCCAGACCCGCCTGCATGAGGGACAAATCATCAGTCAGGTCAGGAGAGTTATCGGCTAGTTTTCCTGATGACAACGATTTTTGTTGCGCAACATGGCGATTCTATGATAAATAGTCGCGCTCAGTTTTATACAAACGATAATTTGGAGTGATTCAATGGCTCAACAAGCGCCTCTAACAGAACATGGTTTTACGCCCTACAAGCCCAAGAAGGGCGAAGGATACATGAGCGAAGGGCAGGCAAAGCATTTCACGGAAATATTGGAAGCATGGAAACGTGAGCTCATGAACGAAGTCGACCGCACTGTTGGTCACATGAAAGATGAAGCCGCCAACTTCCCGGACCCCGCCGACCGTGCAACTCAGGAAGAAGAGTTCAGCCTGGAACTGCGCACCCGTGACCGTGATCGCAAACTGATCAAAAAAATTGACGACACCCTCGACCTGATCAGCAGCGGTGAATACGGCTACTGTGAAACCTGTGGCGTTGAAATCGGCCTGAAACGTCTTGAGGCTCGCCCTACGGCCACGCAGTGCATCGACTGCAAGAGCCTGGACGAAATCAAAGAGAAACAGATCAAGGGCAAATAAGCCTTCTTGATTTTTCACGCTTATAAAAAGGCCGGAGTAGATACTTCGGCCTTTTTAGTTTTACGGCATAATTAGCGCCCATGACTATACACTCTTACCGTGGCCGTTTCGCCCCCTCACCCACCGGTGAGCTGCATTTCGGCACCCTGCTGGCCGCTGTGGGCAGTTATCTTCAGGCCAGAAGCCGGCACGGCGAATGGCTGCTGCGCATTGAGGATGTCGACACCACCCGGCGCGTACCCGGTGCGGCGGATGCCCTGCTCAGCGCACTGGAGGGCTTCGGCTTTGAATGGGATGGCGAAGTGGTGTATCAATCACAGCGCACTGAGTTGTATGAATCGGCACTGGCTGTCCTCGCCGAAAAAGGTCTGATTTATCCCTGCACCTGCTCGCGCAAACAGTTGGCGGAAGAGAATCCGGATCATCGCCCACCCGGGGTCTATGGCGGGCGCTGTCGCCGGCGTCACCTGCCCGTCAGGGAAGCGCACGCCCTGCGACTACGCGTGGCAGAACGGCTCATAGGCTTCGACGACCCGGTTATGGGGCACTACCAGCAGCAACTCGCCCGTGAATGCGGTGACTTCATTATCAAACGCAAGGACAAGCTGTTCGCCTACCAGCTCGCGGTGGTGGTGGATGACGCCGAACAGGGTGTGACCGAGGTGGTGCGCGGCGTCGACCTGCTCGATTCCACGCCACGGCAGATCTACCTGCAACAGCAGCTGGGCTATTCCCGGCCCGATTATCTGCACCTGCCGCTGCTGGTCGATACCCACGGTCACAAGCTCGGCAAATCCACCGGCGCGGCTGCGCTGGATCTTTCCCAACCGGTTTTATTCTTACATTCAGCACTAAAATTGCTGGGCCAGAAGCCGCCTGAAGAGCTCGCCCGAAGCAGCCTGAGCCAGCTCTGGCAATGGGCCATTGAACACTGGGATTATCAGCGTATCCCGAAGGAAAACCGCTACCTGAACCCTCACTAAAACAGGCTTGCAGTCATAGCCTGTGCCTGTGTATGATCGAATTCGCTAAAAACAATAATGCACAGGAGCTGTCCGTGGCTGATAACGATATTAATTCCACTCTCGTCGAAAACCGTCAATTTCCACCCAGCGAAGAATTTGTCGCCAGGGCTCGAATCAAACCCGCTGATTTTGAAGCGCTGCACAAACATGCGGAAGCCAATTACGAAGGCTTCTGGGAATATCAGGCCCGGCAGAATCTCGACTGGCACAAGCCCTTCAGCATCACGCTGGACGACAGCAGGGCGCCGCATTACCAGTGGTTTACCGATGGCGAGCTGAATGTCTCCTACAACTGCATCGACCGGCACCTGGCCACGCAGGCCGATAAAACCGCCATTATTTTTGAAGGTGAAGAGGGCGATACCCGCCATATCTCCTACCAGCAGCTGCACGATGAGGTCTGCCGGTTTGCTAATGGTTTGAAAGCCCGCGGCATCAAAAACGGCGACCGCGTGGTTATCTACATGCCGATGACGCCTGAAGCGGTTGTCGCCATGCAGGCCTGCGCCCGCATCGGTGCAATTCACTCGGTGGTATTTGGCGGTTTCTCCGCAGAATCGCTGCGCGACCGCATTAACGATGCCGGTGCGGTCATGCTGATTACCG
>JAVVEE010000094.1:0-7448 GCA_032251315.1 Gammaproteobacteria bacterium | reverse complement strand
CCGGAAACATTGACATAACCCACCTCCGCCGAACTTTTCCACGGCGAATCGGTTTTTTCCGCGGCGAAACCCGTGGCTGAAACCAGCAGCAGACCAGCCGCCCCGGTCACTTTCAAAATACTCACACTTGCACCTCATTATTGTTGTTAACGTCAGGTTTATCGATATGCACATCCATCTGCGGATAGGGAATGGTAATACCCGCCTCATCAAAAGCGATTTTTATATTTTCATTCGATTCTTCAAATCATACACGCTCCTGGAAGGTTTAATTTTAGCTAATCCTGTACTACAATCAGGTGTATTCTGTTCACACATAAGCATGACCTATGATCCCTATGCAAAAGGAACGACGGCAAACACTCCGATACCCCACCGAGCTGGAAATCGACGTTATCCTGCCTTATGGCAGCCTGCTCTCGGTAACGACACTGGACATATCGGTCAACAGCTTGCAGTTTAAGTGCGACATCGAGATTGCCAACAAGATTGAGCCGAGAGGCCTGCAAAATTACTCTTTGGATCGTCAGCAGTTTAAGATTGTCGCGCCACTGCCGATTGCAAATAAGCCGAAACTCTACGCTTCATGCGCTGTAATAGCTGCGCGCAGGCTGTCGCAGGAGGAATATATACTCTCGATTGAGTTTGTGGATTTTGAAAACAGCAGTGAAAAAGCACTGCGTGACTACATCAAGCAGCTGCACCACGAATAAGTGCAGCTACGGTGAATTAAGCCAGGAAGCTGCTGTCCATCAGAAATTTATCGATTTCGCGCGCCGCTTCCCGACCTTCATTGATGCCCCAGACCACCAGCGATTGGCCGCGGCGACAGTCACCCGCCGCAAACACGCCCTCCACACTGGTTTTATACTGACCATAGGCCGCCCGATAGTTGGCGCGCTCATCATACTCGAGATTCAGGGCATCGCTGACATACTGTTCGGGACCGGTGAAACCCATCGACAGCATCACCAGATCGGCAGACCAGATCTTTTCAGAACCGGCTATTTCTTCCATATTCCAGCGTCCGTCATCGCCTTTCTGCCACTGTACCTCGACCGTCTTAATGCCGGTGACCTGACCCTCTTCATTGCCCATGAACTCCTTGGTCAACACACAGTAGTCACGCGGATCCCGGCCAAAGCGCTCTGCACTCTCCTGATGGCCATAATCAATGCGGTAGATCAGGGGCCATAGCGGCCAGGGATTATCTTCCGTGCGCTCGGCGGCAGGCTGTGGCATCAATTCGAAATTTTCAATCGAGGTGCAGCCATGGCGAATGGCGGTGCCAATGCAGTCGGTACCGGTATCGCCGCCGCCAATCACAATCACCTTTTTGTCTTTGGCTGAAATGTAGCGGCCGTCTTCCAGATTGGAGTCGAGCAGGCTTTTGGTATTGGCGGTCAGGAAATCCATGGCCGGATAGATACCTTTCAGATCACGCCCCGGCACCTCCATATCCCGTGCTTTGGTTGAACCGGTCGCCAGCAGCACCGCCTCATTCTCCCTGAGCAGATTTTTGATGTCGATGGCGTTTTCGCCCTCACCGCCGACATCGGCATTGGTGACAAACTCGACGCCTTCGGCGTGCAGCAGATCAACCCGGCGCTGCACCACATCCTTGCCCAGCTTCATGTTGGGGATACCGTACATCAGCAGGCCGCCAATGCGATCGGCGCGCTCATAAACGGTGACCGAATGGCCCGCCCGGTTAAGCTGGGCGGCCGCTGCCAGCCCCGCCGGCCCTGAACCCACCACGGCGACTTTTTTGCCGCTACGGAATTTCGGCACCTCTGCCTTAATCCAGCCTTCGGCAAAGCCGCGATCGACGATCGCGTGCTCGATGTTTTTGATGGTGACTGGCGACTCGTTGATACCCAGCACGCAGGCGCCTTCGCACGGCGCGGGACAGACCCGGCCGGTAAATTCCGGAAAGTTATTGGTGGCGTGCAGCCGATCCAGTGCCTTGCGCCACTGTTCGCTGTAGACCAGATCATTCCACTCTGGAATCAGGTTATCGACCGGACAGCCGGTGTCGGACTGACAGAAAGGCACGCCACAATCCATGCAGCGTGCGCCCTGAGTTTGTAGCTGCTCGACATCATGCTCGCCGGTGAAAATTTCATTATAATCACCCAACCTTACCGTGACTTCACGATACGCTTCAGTCTTGCGTTCAAATTCTTTAAAGCCCGTAGGTTTTCCCATTACATCTTCTCTGAAATTTTAGTGTTTTACTGATGACGACCAGCCGACTGAGGCGGTTTATGCCGCCGCTTCCTGTGCTTTCATTTCCGCCAGCACGCGCTTGTAGTCGGTCGGCATGACCTTGGTAAACTGCGGCAGCGACTCATCCCAGCTCTCCAGAATGGTGCGCGCCACGGAGGAGCCGGTGTATTTCAGATGATTCTCGATCATCGTCTTCAGCTCTGCGATATCCTCCTCCGCTACCACCGCTTCCAGCAGCACCGTGCCGGGATTACAGTTAGCTGCAAATGTGCCGTTATGATCCCAGATGTAGGCCACGCCGCCACTCATGCCCGCGGCAAAGTTACGCCCGGTTTCGCCCAGCACTACCACCCGGCCGCCGGTCATATATTCGCAGCCGTGGTCGCCTACGCCTTCCACCACGGTGACCGCGCCGCTGTTACGCACGCAGAAACGCTCGGCCACGATGCCCCTGAAGTAAGCTTCACCACTGGTGGCACCGTAAAGAATGACGTTGCCCGCGATGATGTTTTCCTCAGCCACAAAACTACTGTTAGCCGGCGGATAGACAATAATGCGTCCGCCCGACAGCCCCTTGCCGACATAGTCGTTAGCATCACCTTCCAGTTCGAGGGTGACGCCTTCATACAGCCATGCGCCCAGACTCTGTCCGGCGGTGCCCTCCAGCTTGATATGAATAGTGTCATCGGGTAGCGCCTTGCCCCAGCGCGCCTTGGCCAGTTCGTGCGACAGCATGGTACCGACCACGCGGTTAATGTTGATTACCGGCAGCTGTATCTGCACTTTTTCGCCGCGCAGAATAGCGGGCTGGGCCAGCTTGATGATCTCGTTGTCCAGCGCCTTGTCCAGACCGTGGTCCTGCTTTATGGTGCAGTAGACCTTTGTGCCTTCGCCCGGTTTTTCCGCCGGGGTCAGCAGCATGGAGAGATCAATGCCTTTCATCTTCCAGTGGTCCAGCGCAATGTCGGTTTCCAGCACATCGACGCGGCCAATCATTTCGTTGACCGTTCTGAAACCCAGCGAGGCCATGATCTCGCGCATCTCTTCGGCCACCATGAACAGGTAGTTGACCACATGCTCGGGTTTGCCATTGAACTTTTTGCGCAGCTCCTCATCCTGCGTGGCGATGCCCACGGGGCAGGTATTGAGATGACACTTGCGCATCATGATGCAGCCCAAGGTGATCAACGGCGCGGTGGCAAAGCCATACTCTTCCGCACCCAGCAGGGCGGCCATGGCAAGATCGCGACCGGTTTTCAGCTGACCGTCAGTCTGAAGCACCACGCGCGAACGCAGATCGTTCATCACCAGCGTCTGGTGGGTTTCAGCCAGCCCCAGTTCCCAGGGCAGACCGGCGTGTTTCACCGAAGTCAGCGGCGAGGCGCCGGTGCCGCCATCGTGGCCGGCGATGACAATGTGGTCGGAGAAGGCCTTGGCCACGCCTGAGGCGATCGTGCCTACGCCCACTTCCGACACCAGTTTCACGCTGATGCGGGCGGCGGGGTTGGAATTTTTCAGGTCGTGAATCAGCTGCGCCAGATCCTCGATGGAATAAATATCGTGGTGTGGCGGCGGGCTGATCAGGCCCACGCCGGGCGTGGAATGGCGGATGCGCGCAATGGTTGCATCCACCTTGGTGCCGGGCAGCTCACCACCCTCACCCGGTTTCGCGCCCTGGGCGACCTTGATCTGCAATTCATCGGCGTTGGTGAGATACCAGTTGGTGACGCCGAAACGGCCGGAAGCGATCTGCTTGATCGCCGAGCGTTTGGAATCGCCATTGGTCATGGGCGTGAAGCGCACACTGTCCTCACCGCCTTCACCGGTGTTGGATTTTCCGCCCAGCCGGTTCATGGCAATGGCCAGCGCCTCGTGACTCTCCGCCGAGATGGAGCCGAAACTCATCGCGCCGGTGGCGAAACGCTTGACGATCTCCTTCGCCGGTTCCACTTCGTCGATGGCAATGGGGCCGCCGTTGACATTCTCCCTGAACTTGAGCAGACCGCGCAGGGTGGATTTGCGCGTGGCCTCCTCATTGGAGAAGCGGGCAAATTTGGCATAGGCGTCGCGGTCGTTACTGCGCGCGGCCAGCTGGATATTGGCGATGGTATCGGGATTCCACATGTGGGTTTCACCGCCCGCGCGCCAGTGGTAATCACCGGGGTTTGGCAGCACCGGCATCCTGACCACATCGCGACCGGGATAACCGATGGCATGGCGGCGTAGCGACTCTTCCGCCAGTACGTCAAAAGCCACGCCCTTGATGCGGCTGGCGGTGCCCTTGAAGCAGCGGTCGATGACCTCTTCACCCAGGCCCACCGCTTCAAAAATCTGCGCGCCCTTGTAGGACTGCAAGGTGGAAATGCCCATCTTCGCCATCACCTTGAGCATGCCCTTGGCCACGCCCTTGCGGTAATCGGCGACGATGGAATCGTCATTGGGGTATTCCTGCTCGTCCAGCAGGCCTTCCCGCTTGGCCTGAAACAGCGACTCGAAAGCCAGATAGGGGTTGATCGCGTCCGCGCCATAGCCGACCAGCAGGCAGTGATGATGCACTTCACGTGCTTCGCCGGTTTCCAGCACGATGCCGATACGGGTGCGCTGCTGGTTATGCACCAGATGATGGTGCACGGCGCTGCTCGCCAGCAGGGTGCTCACCGGGATGCGATCGGCGCCGATGTTGCGGTCGGACAGCACAATCAGGCTGTAACCGTCTTCAATCGCCTGCGAGGCCTGGGCGCAGATGCCATCCAGGCATTTCGCCAGACCGGCGCTGCCCTGCGCGCGCTCGTAGGTGATGTCGATGGTCATGGTGCGCCAGCCACGATGGTTCATGTGCTTCAGCGATTCCAGCTCTTCATTGGTCAGAATCGGGTGCGGCACACGCAAGCGGTGGGCGTTTTTGGCCGTAATTTCCAGCAGATTGGCTTCCGGCCCGATATAGCATTCCAGCGACATCACCACCTCTTCGCGAATCGAATCGATGGCCGGATTGGTGACCTGCGCAAAGCGCTGCTTGAAATAATCGTAAATCATACGCGGGCGGTCAGAGAGACAGGCCAGCGCGGAATCGTTGCCCATTGAGCCGACCGGGTCGCGCAGCTCCTGCACCAGCGGCAGCAGCATGAACTGCATGGTTTCAGTGGTGTAGCCAAAGGCCTGCATGCGCGGCAGCAGGGTCTCGGGATAGAACCCGTGAGGCTCCTTGTTGGGCGACAGCTCGGAGAGTTTGATCTCCTCCTGCTCCAGCCATTCACCGTAGGGGCGCTGACTGGCAAACTCGGCCTTGAGCTGCTCATCGGGAATCAGGCAGCCCTTTTCAAAATCGATCAAAAACATCTTGCCCGGCTGCAAACGGCCCTTGAATTTCACGTTGCTCGGCTCGATCTCCAGCACGCCGACCTCGGAAGCCATGATCACGCGGTCATCGTGGGTGAGGTAATAGCGACTGGGACGCAGGCCGTTACGGTCCAGGGTGGCGCCAATGTAATGGCCATCGGTGAACGCAATCGAAGCCGGGCCGTCCCAGGGCTCCATCAGCGCGGAGTTGTAGCGGTAAAAGGCCTTCTTCTCGGCATCCATGTTGATATCCGACTGCCACGCTTCCGGCACCATCATCATCACCGCCTCCTGCAGGCTGCGGCCGGACATCAGCAGAAATTCGAGCACATTGTCGAAGTTGCCCGAGTCCGAACAGTCCTCTTCGGCAATCGGGAACAGCTTGTCGATATCATCGCCGAACAGCTCGCTGCTGACCATGCCCTGACGCGCTTCCATCCAGCTTTTGTTACCCAGCAGGGTATTGATCTCGCCATTATGGCTCATGAACCGGTTGGGCTGGGCGCGATCCCAGGAGGGGAAGGTGTTGGTGCTGAACCGTGAATGCACCATCGCCAGATGGGTTTTATAGTCCTCATCCACCAGATCGGTGAAAAAGGCTTTCACCTGCAACGCCGTCAGCATGCCCTTGTAGATAATGATGCGGGGCGAGAGCGAGCAGACAAAAAACATATCGCCCTGATCCAGCGATGCGCTCGAACGCAGCAAATTGGTGCTGCGCTTGCGAATGATGTACAGCTGACGCTCAAAAGCAGCATCGTCCATGCCTTCCGCGGCGGCGATGAACAGCTGCTCCATGTACGGCTGTGAATTGCGCGCAGTCGGGCCGACCTCCGCGCCTTCGACATCAACCGGCAGGTCGCGCCAGCCAATCAGCCGCTGGCCCTGCTCGGCGATCATCTCCTCAACCACCTGCTTGCAATGCGCGCGCTCCTTCTCGTCGACGGGCAAAAACAGGTTGCCGGCTGCGTATTGCCCTAGTTTCGGCAGGGTTTCAGCAAACTGCTCGCGCACCACCTTGACCATAAAATCATGCGGCATGCCGGTAAGAATGCCCGCCCCGTCACCGGTAGTCGGCTCACAGCCACAGCCACCGCGGTGCACCATGCGCTGCAAAATATGGTCAGCGTCCAGCACGATCTGATGGCTGGGCTCACCCTTAATATGCGCGACAAAGCCCACGCCACAGCTATCTTTCTCGAATGCCGGGTCGTACAAGCCCTGTTTTCCGGGTCGGCCTAATTTGATCTGTTCTTGCAATGTTGAACTCATAATTAATCCAAAATCACCCCATACAGCCCTAAATAAAACGGACTGCATCAGGCTCTGATAAAACTGAAAACCGGTAGTCGGCGCCCTGTTGGTCCGATACCTGCGCGACTCGCGGGCAAGGCTGGCCATTTTAGCTAAATAAGCCGGTAAAGAAAAGAAACTCCGGGGGTGAATTGTTTGGGGTGGTGGTTTAGTGCCAAGGCTTAAAAGCTTAAGGCATTCACTGCAGAGGCGCAGAGGGCGGAGAGACAAATTCACCGGGAGTGACAAATTCATCAGGAATGAATTTGAATAGCCGACTTTAGGCTAGCCCCATCGGGGCAAATACCATGGAAGGTATTTGTAATATTGAACAGCTGTTTTATAGCTGGCCCGCAGGGCAAAACACAGGACGTGTTTTGTAAAACCTTTGAGTTGTCGTGCGAACCTGATGACAAGCACCAACCCTGCCACCTTCCAGAAACCTTATCAGGTCATCACCAAAAACAGGACACGTCAGTGCCTGTAGGTGCGAATTCATTCGCACAACACTGTTTCTCATTCCCTTGCAAGTGGAAAAGCATACGTGAATACATTCGCGTAATTATGGCCTTCTTAATAAGTCATGG
>JAVVEE010000093.1:0-7537 GCA_032251315.1 Gammaproteobacteria bacterium | reverse complement strand
GTCCGTTCAGCGCAGTTGGCAGAGGCTACGCGTGGCGGTGTCAGGTATGCAATCGTCAATGAACCATTAACTGCTCTTCCCACATGCATAACCGCAGGCACGGCTGTCAGCGTTGACTGTGGTACCGATAGCTGCGAGGGTCTGATTGAGCGCATGGCACAAATTTCGCCGCTCATTCAGGATGACCAGGTTACAGTGAAATATACCTGTGCGGACGATACATATATGGATCAAAATCAGCTCTATCTGGTAACAGTAACGATCTCCGGCGCTGAGCATCATCTAACCGTGCCCGGTGTATTAGGCCTGGATGCAACGGTAAACCTACAGACCTTTGAGTCAACCCGATTAAGTGAGGATTTGCATACCCCAGAAGCATCAGGCAAGTAGTGCAATTATATTCAGGCAAATTGCGATTCGAATAAAATTATAAATGGAAGGTAGTGATTATGAGTATTGAACTAAAAGTAATTGGATATCTCCTTAGTGAAGAGACCAGTGATGAAATAGAAGCTGCCCTTGAAAAAATCGATAATATCGTGCTGTCAACACATCTACAGGGCGGTGAATGGTCTCTTGAATCGGTGGGTAAGGAAGAAATGCCGGATATCATTATTCATGAAATAGATGGCAGCAGAGAACAGGATCTTCAGAATCTGGAACAAATTCTTCACAAATATACAAATCAGGTTACCGTCTATGTAATCTACAAAAATAGCGATATGGTAACCATGCGCCGCCTGATGAGAGCCGGTGTGCGCGATGCATTCCCCCAACCACTGCAAACACAGGAACTGGTTGAGAGTGTAACAAAAGTACTTGCTAATAAACGTGCGCACCTGAGCAAGTCCAGAGGCAGTAAAGGCGGCGTGTCCGCATTTATATCTGCGAAAGGCGGCAGTGGTGCGACGAGCATTGCGATGAATGTTGCGGAAATCCTGGCTAGTTCTTTTAAGGCTAAAGTTCTTCTGATTGATCTTGATATCCAGTTTGGAGATGCTGCACTGTTACTGGATTTGATGCCGGGCAATAATGTTATGGAAGCACTGTTGCAGCCTCGTCGTGTCGACCCGGTATTTGTTAAAGCATTAGTAACAAAACATAAAAGTGGTCTGGATGTGCTGGCATCCCCTGCTGATATAAGCCCCATGGGAGCAATTTCCCCTGAAGGTATCACCAGCCTTATTGATGCTGCCACCCAGTCATATGACTTTGTAATACTGGATGTACCACGAGTTTTGACCGCATGGACCCTGACAGCACTTCGTTACTCCGATCCGGTTATGTTGGTGGGGCAGAATAATATGTCCTCAATTCGTGATGCCAAATTACTTCTGGACAAACTGCGCCATGAAGGTATTCCCATGACTAATATCGAAGTAATCAATAACAGGGCCATGTCAAAAGAAAGCAGTATCCCAATTGATAAATTAAAAGAATCTCTTGGTATCGAAAAAATACATAAAGTCAGCAATGACTTCAAAACATCTGTACGTTCACAAAACCAGGGCCAGCCTCTTATAGATATTTCCAAAGGATCGAGTTTTACCAAAGACCTCAAGTCGCTGGCAAAATATCTCTATGCATTGCGAAGTGGTGAAAATCAGAAAAAAGGCGGCCTATTTAGCAAGCTGTTTACAAAATGAATAGATATTCCACCTTAGAAATACGGAGAAGCTACGATGTTAAATGACAACTGGGACTATCAAAAACCGGGCGGCAGGGTGATAGAAGAGACGTCTACGTTAACGGCCAGCGTAGAAATGTATGAGCTTAAAAATCGCATTCATCATAACTTGATGGAACAGGTCGATTTGAGAATTCTGGATGAATATGACGAAAATACATTGCGGGACATGCTGAAAAATGTCATTCGTGATTTATTGGAAAAAGAAAATACACCTTTAAATGCCAGTGAAAAAATATTATTGGTAGAAGATATTATTCACGAGGTGCTTGGATTAGGTCCAATAGAGCCACTGCTTGATGATCCTACAGTCTCGGATATTCTGGTAAATACCTATAGCCAGGTCTTTGTTGAGCGTCATGGTCGGCTGGAAAAGACACCCGTCAGGTTTAAAAATAATGAACACTTAATGCGCATCATTGACAAAATCGCCAGTAATGTCGGTCGGCGTATCGACGAATCATCACCCATGGTAGATGCCAGACTTGATGATGGTTCGCGTGTGAATGCAATTATTCCACCGCTGGCGGTAGATGGCCCTGTACTGTCTATTCGAAAATTCAGTGTTGATCCTTACACCATCAGGGATCTAATAAGTTTTAAATCCATTACACCGGTCATGGGGGAATTTCTTGGCGCAGCGGTTAAAGCCCGTCGTAATATTCTGGTCACTGGCGGAACCGGCAGTGGTAAGACAACATTGCTTAACGCTATGTCCAGCAATATTCCGAATGATCAACGCATTATAACCATTGAGGATGCTGCTGAACTTCAGCTGCAGCAACCTCATGTTATACGCCTGGAAACCCGGCCGGCGAACATTGAAGGTAAAGGTGAGATTGTGCAGCGTGATCTGGTGAAGAATGCCTTAAGAATGCGTCCCGACCGAATTATTGTTGGTGAGGTGCGCGGTGCCGAAGCGCTGGATATGTTGCAGGCAATGAATACCGGGCATGATGGTTCATTGTCTACGATTCATGCTAATAGTCCGCGAGATGCTTTAACCCGACTCGAGCATATGGTGGGCATGAGCGGTGCGCCTATTCCTGCATTGGTGGTCAGGCAGCAAATAGCCGCAGCGCTTAATCTGGTTGTGGATATCGAACGCCTGCCGGATGGAAGAAGAGTTGTTGCCAGCATTCAGGAAATTACCGGTACCGAAGAGAATGTGGTTGCAATGCAGGAAATTTTCCACTTTAAACAAGAAACTGTAGATGCTAAAGGGCATGTGATTGGCGCCTTCAGGGCAACGGGAGTTCGTCCATACATGTTGAAAAGCTTTGTTGAACGCGGCATTGTACTTGACGATGCCATTTTTGATCCAGAACGTATATATGAATAGTGAGAATAAATGTGGATAACGAAATTTATATAATATATTTGATTTCATTTCTTACTTTTATCGCGATCATTATCCTGATTGAAGCAAGTTACCTGTTAATACGTGGCCTGCGTGAAGAAGGTTCTGTCAAGATTAATAAACGTCTTAAATTGCTCTCTGCAGGCGGTGCTCACGGTAAGGAAGTTCTGGTTAGCCTGCTTCGAAATAATGAACTCAGTTCGAATCTAATCCTGAATCGAGTCTTGTTAAAAATACCGCGTATTAAAATGCTGGACAGGGTGCTGGCGCAGGCGGGACTGACGATCAGTGTTTCATACTATATGCTTATACAGATGACTGTTATGGTTGCTGGTACCCTTATATTAATTAATGTCCTGAATTTTCATTATGTAATCAGTTTGTTAATTGCAATTCCTCTGGGTATGTTTCTGCCGGCAATGTATGTGGCGGCTAAACGAAAACAGCGGCTGACTCGATTTACCGAACAGTTGCCTGATGCGCTTGACTTCATGGCGCGAAGCCTGCGCGCAGGCAATCCATTTTCAGCCTCCTTAAAAGGTGTCGCTAATGAGATGCCCGATCCCATAGGCAGTGAATTTGGTATTACCTTTGATGAAATGAATTACGGTCTGGAGCTGGAGGATGCTCTGAAGAATCTTGGCAGGCGTAGCGGTAGCGATGAAATGAATATGTTTATTACCGCTGTTCTGATTCAGAGGTCTACAGGTGGTAACCTGGCCGATGTTTTGAACCGCATAGCCACAGTGATGCGCTCAAGGGCGGGGGTGATACGTGATGTAGCAATCCTGTCGGCAGAGATGCGCATGTCTGCAAATGTATTGATTGCCCTGCCTTTTATTGTAGCTGCGATTATAAGTATTCTTAATCCTACCTATCTCACTGTGCTGTTTGACAGTACCACTGGTCAGATTGTTATATTCATGCAGTTAGTATTAATGTTGATTGGCTATTTAATCATGCGTCGCATGATCAACTTTCATGTCTGAGGCGAGAGTATGAACAGCATTACCGAAATCCTGCACTACATGAACACGGCTAATTACCAGTCAATCATCCTTGTTCTTGTATTTATCACTACCGTACTGATCATTGTCGGCATAGCGCTATGGATTATGTTTGCTGACGATCCGACTCAACGTAGGCTGCGTGAGATTGCAGAAGGCCCGAAATTGCATAGCCGCAAGCCACACAAGGAAGGTGTATTTGATGTTTTATGGTTTGAGCCATTGGTCAGGCTGGTATTGCCAGAGGAAAACTGGAAACAATCGAGAATTAAAAGCAGGCTGGTGCTTGCCGGGCACAGAGGCCCTAATGCGATAAAAACCTTTCTGATACTCAAGGTTTTATTGGTAATTGCGCTGCCATTATTTGTAGTCTTGCCGCTTATAACTCTGGGAATAATTTCTATAAATGATCCAGCTAAAACTATTCCTTATTTGCTGGTGCCCGCGCTGGTGGGTTACTACCTGCCGAACATAGTTATTTATCGACAAATCAACAGTAGACAACGACTCTTTGTAGAAGGTTTTCCAGATGCCATGGATATGATGGTTGTTTGCGTAGAAGCAGGCCTTGGTGTTGACGCCGCGATTGTTCGTGTAGCCGATGAAATAGGCATCAGTCATCCCGAACTCGCCGGTGAGCTTCATCTGGTAGGTCTTGAATTACGTGCAGGCAAAACCCGGGAGCAGGCTTTGCGTTCGCTGGGCGATCGCACTGGTGTAACCCAGGTGCAATCATTGGCAGCCTTGCTAATTCAGGCAGAACATTTTGGCACCAGTATAGCCAGGGCATTGCGCGAACATGCTGTGGAAATGCGTAATATGCGCATGCAAGCTGCCAAGGAAAAAGCAGCGAAACTTCCGGTTAAGCTGATTTTCCCCCTCGTGTTCTTTATTTTTCCGGCACTGTTTTTAGTGATATTAGCACCTGCGTTAATCCGAATCTATACAGGCTTTATTATAGGAGTTGGTGGTGGATGAAATACAAAAATAGGACAGTAATAGAATGACAATTAACTCGATGCTGAAAACGATGTTTTTGATATGCGTGCTGTCGTTGGCAGGCTGCGCTAGTCAGCCGGAACGTACGGAAGCTGAAAACATCATGCCGGTTCCAGCATTGCTGGAGCAGGGTGAGCGAAAATTGCAGTCAAAACAGTATTCCACCGCGATTTTCTTTTATGATCAGGCGCTCGAGCAGGAGCCGAATAATATCACCGCTACTCTCGGCGTTGCAGATGCCTTTCTAGCAACCTATAAATTTTCTGATGCTAAGGCGCTATATGAAAAAGTATTAACTGCCGACCCGCATAATATTCATGCCAATGAAGGCATGGGACTGGTTTACTTTAGAAGCTATAATTATGAATGCGCTAAAAAGCAGCTTCTTGAAGTGGTCACTAAAGATAGCACTCGTTGGCAAGCATGGAATGCACTGGGTATTATTGCTGATCTGGAAGGGTCATATGAAATCGCACAGCAGCATTTTAATCAGGCACTCAGCATAGATAAAACAAATGCTACAGTACTCAACAACCTGGGCTATTCTCTGTTGATGTCACATCAATATGCTGCCGCTGAACAGGTATTTCGTGAAGGCCTGCACTATGATCCGGGCTTCTTTAGAATTCGAAATAATCTGGCTATTTCCCTGGCCTGGCAGTCACGTTACGAGGAAGCGATCAGTGTCCTGGTCAAAGTGGTTAAGCACGAGGTCGCTTATAATAATATAGGTTATATAGCAATGTTAAACCAGCAGTACCCGGTCGCAGAAAAATATTTCAAGAAAGCGCTTTTCATCAGCCCTACCTACTATGTTCGCGCCGCACGCAACCTGGAAAAAATTGAAGAGATGAAGCGAAAAAACGTAGGTATGTAGCCAACGACAAAAAGGCTTGCTTCGCGGGCAATAATTTTTAGGTTTATTTATCTACGCTAATCTGTAGACTGAGTTTTTTGCATTTAAAGGAATTGGTCCGCAGATGAACACAGATAAAATCAAATGCTTTGTCCGCGAAAGAAGCTAAGATCGGTAAGGACGGATAAAGATAATGAAAGAAGCTTTCTTCATGGCGCGGATTTGAATCCGCGTTAATAAAAAAGTCATTGCAGGTTCTTTATACAGCTAAGAAGAGATGCACGAGAACAGGCGGTTATTCCGTTTATTTTATTTTCCGTCGTGTTTAGTTTTCGAACAGCTCCTTGCCCATGGAAAGATAGACCTGATAAGCGTTGATGCGATTAGCCTCTTTGAACGCCGGCACGTTTTCAAATTCCGACCAGTCAACTTCTGCGTAGGCCTCATCAAAAGGCGTCAGATCATCAATCGCAGCGCCCATGGTTTCTCGGAGATAAGCCAGATAACGGCGAGTGAGGGAAATAGTCGAAGCGGGGTTTTTGGAAGCCGGGCCATGTCCGGGCACCAGCGCGGCCAGTCCGCCGGTTTCAAGCTCGGTCAGGGTTTTTAACCAGTGGCGGGTATTGGCATTGCCCACGAAAGGCACCCGGCCTTCGAAGATAATATCACCGGAGAACAGTACTCGATCCTGCTCAACCAGCATGGCCAGATCACCTTCCGAGTGTGCTTTACCTAAATAGTTAATAGTGAAATCGAGGCCGCCAAGACTAAAGCGCTTCAGGCCGGAAATGATGGTATCGGGAACGACAATCCGGGTGTTCTCATTAACCCACGGCTTGAGTGAAAGCTGTCTCTCAAACAGGCGGTCTTCGGCGGCTTCGGAATGGATGTAATCCAGAGACCCCTGAGGGGCATACACTTCAGCACCGAGATCCTTGAAAACCTGCAAGCCGTAAATATGGTCTGCATGGTAGTGACTCATCACCACGTATTTAACCGGCTGGTCGGTAATTTTTCGGATGCGTTCGAGCAGGGCGGCGGCGAGTGAAGGGGTACCCAGTGCATCAAACACCACCACGCCCTCATCGGTAACCACAAACCCGGCGTTGGAGATAAAGCCTTCGTTATCAGTGGCGATGCCGGCTTTACCGTTTACGTAATAGGCATGTTCTGAAACCTGCTTCACCTCCATGGGAACTGTGATGGGCGCATAATCCTCAGCCGAGGCAGGGAGTGAAAATAACAACACGGCTAACAGGAGCAGATGCGATGAGCGTTGTTTCTGTAATTTATTCATAGTGACCCAGGGTAATAACATTGATAAAGTGTTTATTGAAGACCGAGTCTAAGCCGGATATCAGTAAAACTCCAGCCCCAAACGCCTCTCTTTTTCAGGAATAAAATGGTTAGTTAATTGTCGCGGAATCTATTACAGCGATGAGTGAAGCAGTATCAGGAAGAATCGCGGCTACCAAGGCTGGAAGCTCAGGCAAATTTAAAGGGTGGCTTAAAAGTGTGTTTAAATCTCATGTTATCGCACGCACTAAAGTCGACCCCATATTCCGGACAGTAGTTTAAGCTGTACTCTGGCATTGAGGATCAGCAAGATGAGTGAAAAGAAAAAGCGC
>JAVVEE010000092.1:0-7606 GCA_032251315.1 Gammaproteobacteria bacterium | reverse complement strand
GTTGGTGTAGCCGGTCAGATTAGTGACATCGGAAGTGACATCAATGCTGACCGTGCAGCTGGCGCCGGCCGGAATGCTGGCGCCGGAAAGCGACACCGATCCGGCAGTCGAACCCACGCTGCCGGAAGCGCAGCTGGTCACGGCGTTCGGTATGGCGGCTGTAATCAGATCGGCTGGATAGGTGTCAGTAAAAGCCGCGCCGGTGATCGCCATAGCGTTTGGGTTGTTGAGTGTGATAGTCAGCGTCGAGGTCTGGCCCTTGCCGATAGTCGAGGGCGAGAACGCCTTGTCCACGCCGGGCGGCGCCAATACGGTCAAGGTGGTGATGTTACTGACCGGCCCGGCCGGGGTGGATTCGATCGAGTCGACGCCGCTGGCGGTATTGGCATATGCGCCCGCCATCGCCGAGGTGACATCAATGGAAATCGAGCAGGTGCCACCAGCGGTGGCAATACCAGCGCCAGTCAGCTGGATGCCGGCGTCACCGCCACCGGCACTGAGCGCACCCGCCGTAATTCCATCCCAGGAATTAACCGAGCCGCCGCAGGTCGAGCTGAGCGCAGGTGGATTAGCAGTGACCAGCCCGGCCGGGAACAGGTCATCGAAACTCATGCCGGTGATCGCCGCGGCGGTGTTGTTGGTAAGGGTGAAATTTAACGTTGCAGTGCCATCCACCGCCATGGTTGAAACCGAGAAGGCCTTGCTGATGGTCGGCTTTGGCGTGAAGTCGATAGTCGCACTAGCAGTGCTGCCGGTGCCGCCGTTGCTGGAGGAGACCACGCCGGTGGTATTGGTGTAGCTGTCGTTGACCGACGAAGTCACCTTCACCGACGCCGTGCAGCTCTGCTCGGCGGCCAGCGTGCCGCCGCTGATGGAAATGGTCGTGCCGCTGATATTCAGCGCCGCGCCCGAGCAGGTGGTGGCAGCATCCGGCGGAGTGGCGAATACCAGCCCGGCAGGCACCGCCGGCAGCGTGTCACTGACTGCAATGCCGCTCAGGCTATGCGCCAGATTGGAATTACCGATAGTCAGGGTCAGTGTCGAGCTACTGCCAATGGCCAGCGCGGTTGGTGAAAATTCCTTGCTGATAGTGGGCGCCATCAGCACCCGCGTGCCGGCAGTGGGCGGTACATTATCACTGGTGGCCAGTGTAGTATCGATGACTGCATTGCCGATACGGGCGGTGGCGGAATTGATATAGAGTCCGGGCACGGCAGGCAGCGTCGCCTGGAAAATCAGGCTGCGGGTCGAGCCGGCCGGAATGTCAAACAGCGACGACCAGTCCAGGGTTGAACCGGTGATATAAGGATCGGGGAAGCTGACATTATTGAAGGTGCTCGAACCCGGAACATACGCCGCCCCTGCCGGTAACATATCAATAAAACTGTCCAGACTCACGCTATAGGAGCCCTGATTAGTGGCGCTCAGCGTATACGTCACCACCCCGCCCTGCGCCGGCAGTGTGGCGTGGCTGACCGATTTCGCCAGCAATATTTCATTCTGCGCGGGCAGAATCGGCAACAGGCCGCCGGTGTCTTTGTAAACGCCGCTGTTCAGGCCGGTGTGCTTGATCTGTGTGCCACTGGCGATATAGGAAACCGGCGACAATGTAGTGGTCGAAGCCGTGGTCGAAACCGGACGGAAATAGTAGATGGCATTATAGTGAGTATCCGCAGACGAGGCGAGACTGTCGAGATACAGTAGATTGTCATAGGTGCCGCTGTTATCACCCGAGAGCACGATACTGGTAGCGACCAGCTCGTAGGCATCGGCGCGCCAGTCGGTAAAGGTGGCCGGATTGAAGGCCAGTGGCCCGCCTTCACTGCCGGTACAGGTAGACGGCGGATTTACGCAGCCTATGGTGCCGGTATCACCGTCCACGGTCAGTGTGGTGGTCGCGCCCAGCACACTGGGATTAATGTCCGCCCAAATCGCGACAACCTTGTTAGATTGAGCCTCAATCACGCCATCATCGATGACGGTAGTGAAACCTTTAACACCCTCAATAACACCACCCGCCGAGGGTTTGCCGCTGTAGGTGGTAACTGTGTAGTCAGATGCCACCGTTCCCCCGCCAATAAGGGATGAGCACACGTAAAAGAACACCGGTTTGGTCTCCCCCGCTGCCATCGGCCCGAAATGATAGAGGCCGTCATCGCCCCCGCCCATGTACAGGCTGCCGGATACGCCCAGCGTCACCCAGGCATCGGCAATCGCCGTTGAGCTGGTGAGATCAAAGGAAAGATAATTACACTGCGGCGAAGTGGTCGCCCCGCCCGCATCTGAATTGGTATAGAACACCGGTGATGAGGTGCGCATGGCGGTGATGGCCGCCTGCGCTTCCGGTGCAAACAGGGCAAGCACAAACAGTCCGGAAAGCGACAGTTGTAGCAAGCGGCGTGGCAGAGACCAGCTAGGCCTGGTGAGAGAGTTCATCATCTTTTTATTAATTTTGATCCATTAGGAGGGTTATTTTTCTACCCTGCAAAACCGAAAATATTCTGACCTGTCTTTCTACACATGCTTATATTTGCTGATACTGGCAACAATGCCACCATCTTCATACTGAACCTGACGTTAGTTACATCAGCATCTTACAACATTGTTAAAACTGAACAGGCTATTTTTGACCTAACAACATAACATCTGTCTATTATTTCAGCCACTTTATTAGCTAAAAACGCCCCTCATCTATTCAAACACCCATCAACCTTTATTTGACATGTATTTAGCGCCATTTGAATCCAGCATGACATTCAATATTTTGTTTAAATTATAAAGATTGCGCATTCCGAATCATTCGATGAAGCGCACACTTAAAAACTAAAGCCACGATAAAAATTTGATACTTATTTCTGAAATATTGGAATAAATTCATAAAAAATTTATACATAATCAAACCCTAATGTTCTAAATATGCTTTCCTTGTAAATCATAAGCACTTGTTATAGCCGTTATTTTTCACTTTTATCCACAGTTTTTTGCAAATAAATTTCGTTGTGAAATACAACATACCGTACTTGACTCAACACCGATACACATCTTATAGTAGCGAGCATAATTAAAATGTGAATTTATAAATGAAACGTTAAAATTAAATGCGTATTATGCAAGTAAGATACTTTCTTATAAAACCGGTAAATAGAATCGCAGTCAGGCAAGCTCAGCGTTAGCACAGAATCGATTTGGGAATAGTATGGAATATATTATTCCGCAGTTACGGAAACAAAAAATAAAAAGCCATGGAGGCCGGTGTTAAATTATAAGGCGACTTTCTTTACAGAAGTCGCCTTTTTTATTTCCAGTGAATAGCACTTAAAACTATCCGACAGCCTCCTGGTTTCGATCATCAAGTCACCACCCAACTGGGAGCGTCAGGCAAATACCCGCACCGTTTTTTTTGGTGCAAGGCCGACACTCTCAAACACTCCTTGAAAGCAACACCAGCGAACCTAGAACTTGTCAGTCACGGCACCTTCTGAGGCGGAACCTACCAGCCTGGCGTATTTGGCCAGAACGCCACGATTCTCCTTAATCAAGGGTGCCACCCATTGGGCCAGACGCGTCTCAATTTCCTGCTGAGGGATGCCCAGTGTGATCACTTTGTTTTCCGCATCGATGGTAATCGGATCACCGTCCTTGACGATGGCGATGGGTCCGCCCACTGCCGCTTCCGGGGTGACGTGGCCCACCACAAAACCGTGGCTGCCACCGGAGAAACGGCCATCAGTAATCAACGCCACATCCTTGCCCATGCCTTTACCCATAATCGCGCCGGTCGGGCTCAGCATCTCGCGCATACCGGGGCCACCGACCGGGCCTTCGTGGCGAATGACGATGACATCATTCTTAACCACAGTGCCGTCGAGAATCGCGGCCAGCGCCGTCTCTTCCGACTCAAACACGCGCGCATTGCCGCTGAACAACAGGCCTTCCTTGCCGGAAATTTTCGCCACCGCACCGGTGGGCGCAAGGTTGCCGTAGAGCACCACCAGATGGCTGTCTTTCTTGATCGGGCTTTCCAGCTTGTGAATGATGTCCTGACCTTCGGGATAGGGGTTCACCTCGGCCAGATTCTCGGCCATGGTTTTGCCGGTGACCGTCATGCAGTCACCGTGCAGCAGACCGACATCCAGCAGCACTTTCATCAGCGGCTGAATGCCGCCGATTTCGATCAACTCGGACATCAGGTATTTGCCGCTGGGTTTGACATCCGCCAGCACAGGCACTTTGGCACCGATGCGGGTGAAATCATCCAGCTCCAGCTTGACGTTGGCGGCGTGCGCCATGGCCAGCAAGTGCAGCACCGCATTGGTCGAACCGCCAATGGCGATGACCACGGTGATGGCGTTTTCGAAAGATTTGCGCGTCATGATGTCACTGGGCTTGATGTCTTTTTCGATCAGATTCATCACCGCTTCACCGGCGCGGCGGCAATCCGCTTCCTTGTCGTAGGAGACCGCTTCCTGCGCCGAGCTGTTGGGCAGGCTCATGCCCAGCGCTTCAATCGCCGACGCCATGGTATTGGCGGTATACATGCCGCCACACGAACCGGGTCCGGGAATCGCGGTGTCTTCCACCTCTTTTAATTCTGCATCGGTGATCTTGTTCGCCGAACGCGCGCCTACCGCTTCAAACACAGAGACGATATCGCGACGGTGTGCGCCCGGTTTGATGGTGCCGCCGTAAACAAAAATGGAGGGGCGGTCCAGACGCGACAGGCCGATCATGCAGCCCGGCATATTCTTATCGCAGCCGCCAATCGCCACTACGCCGTCAAAACCCTGGGCACCAACCACGGTTTCGATCGAATCGGCGATCACCTCACGTGAGACCAGCGAATAACGCATGCCCGGCGTGCCCATGGAAATGCCGTCGGAGACGGTGATGGTGTTAAAAACAACGCTCTTGCCGCCGCTGCCGTTCACACCCTGGGCGGCATCGTCAGCCAGCTTGTTGATGTGCATGTTGCAGGGCGTGACCATGCTCCAGGTCGAGGCAATGCCCACCTGCGGTTTCTTAAAATCGTCATCACTGAAGCCAACAGCATGCAGCATCGCTCGACTGGGCGCCTGTGCAACCCCGTCGACAATAATGGAGGAAAATTTGCGTTTGTTGTCATTGGCCATCGGAATATTCTCTTGTTATATATTCAGGAAGTGGATTCAAGTAATATCGGTTTTCGTATATCACCACGCGAAAGCACGTATATTACAATTTAATCAGTGTTTTGAGGACAGGACAGCTTGAAAAAATGCCAAATAACAGAATAAATTCCGATCACGTCAACTGGTTCAGAGCCTCAGCGCCCTACATCCACACCCATCGCGGCCGTACTTTTGTCATCCTGTTCGGCGGCGAGGCGGTCGATCACCCCAGTTTTGCCCACCTGATTCACGACATCGCCCTGCTCGGCAGTCTGGGTGTGCGGCTGGTGCTGGTGCATGGCGCGCGCCCGCAAATCGAAAAGCAGTTAAAAACCCTGGGGCTGGATTCAGACTTTTCCAATGAGCTGCGTGTCACCCCTGCCGAAAACATGCCGGGCGTTGAACAGGCCGTGGGACAGGTGCGCATGGCCATCGAAGCCCAGCTCTCCATGGGGCTTCCCAATACCCCGATGGCGGGCGCGGCGGTGCGCGTGGTTTCGGGTAATTTTATTACCGCCCAACCTTATGGCATTCATAACGGCGTCGATTTCGGCCAGACCGGCAATGTCAGAAATGTCGATGCCAAAGCCATTAACAGCCAGCTGGAACAGAAAAATGTGGTGCTGATTTCGCCCATCGGCTACTCGCCCACCGGCGAGACTTTCAATCTGCGCGCTGAAGATATCGCCACTCAAACCGCGATTGCTTTGCAGGCCGACAAGCTGATTTACATCATGGAAAACAACGGTGTCACCGATGAAAAAGGTCATCTGCTGGCGCAGCTTAATCCAGCGCAGGCCGAGCAATGGCAGCAGGATCACGGCGGGAAAAACCACAATGACAGCCTGATTCAAACTCATCTCAACAGTGCCGCCCGCGCCTGCCGCAAGGGCGTGAAGCGCGCCCACATGGTCAGCCGCGAAATTGATGGTGCGCTGCTGCTCGAGCTCTACAGCCGCGATGGCGTGGGCACGCTGGTCACGGCCGGCAATTATGAAGGACTGCGCACCGCCACCATTGATGACATCGGCGGCATCATGGAGCTCATCACACCCCTGGAGGAACAGGGCGTGCTGGTGCGGCGTTCGCGCGAACAACTGGAACTGGACATCAAGGACTTCACCGTCATCGAACGCGACAGCATGATTATTGCCTGCGCCGCGCTGTTTTTATTCCCCGAAGAAAAGGCTGCCGAACTTGCCTGCCTGGCGGTACACCCTGACTACCAGCGTCATGGCCGGGGTAACGACCTGATGGAGCACATCAAATGGCAGGCGCGCAAACAGCACATCGAGAAACTGTTCACCCTCACCACACAGACTACACACTGGTTTCTGGAAAGAGGTTTCAGGGAGATCTCACCTGACGACCTACCGGTTGAAAAAAAGGCCCTTTACAACTATCAGCGCAAGTCAAAAGCGCTGTGCTTAACCCTGGACTAAATGATGACGCCCTTATTATTCAACGTACCGCAAAGCAGCATTGAAGAAAACGTCAGCATCGCGCTGCACGAAGACATCGGCGACGGTGATATCACCGCTCAACTGATTCCCGCCGATGACATCGCCATTGCCAGCGTCATCAGTCGCGAAGCCTGCACCCTTTGCGGCATGGACTGGTTCGATGAAGTGTTCCGGCAGATCGACAGTGAAGTTTTGATCGAATGGCTGGTGGAAGATGGCGACAGCGTCGAAGCCGGGCAAACCATCATCAGCCTGAGCGGCCCGACCCGCTCCATCCTCACCGGCGAAAGAACTGCGCTCAACTTTATACAGATACTCTCTGCCACCGCAACCCGTGCAGCTGAATACGCGCATGCGGTGGAAGGCACCGGCGCCAGTGTGCTCGACACCCGCAAAACCATTCCCGGCTTACGCCTGGCACAAAAATACGCAGTCACCTGCGGCGGTTGCCAGAACCACCGCATCGGTCTGTACGACGCTGTCCTCATCAAGGAAAATCATATCGCCGCCCACGGCTCCATCGCCGGTGTCATTGAAGAGGCTTTCTTTCTTTATCCCGATACCATGATTGAAATCGAAGTCGAGAATCTCGAACAGCTGCAACAGGCCATGCAGACGAAAGTCACGCGCGTACTGCTGGATAACTTCAACCTCGATGAATTACGCGCCGCCGTCAAACTCAACAACGGCCAGCTCCAACTGGAAGCCTCCGGCAATGTAACCCTGGAAACCATTCGCAACATCGCCGAAACTGGCGTCAATTTTATCTCCACCGGCGCACTCACCAAGGACGTTAAGGCTATCGATTTATCGCTATGCCTTTCGTAAAAAACTTAAGTAACAGCGTTTACCGCAGCGGCGCTGAGGCGCAGAGAAAATCTTATTTTTTTGCAGATACTATTGAGTTAAATGGAAAGGATACCCTTCAATCAAGATGCGCTGAGAATACATCCATGTACGCTCGGCAGCAGCATCCCTGCTGCTGACGGTCTTGAT
>JAVVEE010000091.1:0-7938 GCA_032251315.1 Gammaproteobacteria bacterium | reverse complement strand
TGGCAGCGGCCAGCCAAGACCCGCTTCAGCAGCACGCCGCAGATACTCGCTCACGGTGGGGCGGCTAATGCCGCAGGCGGCGGCAACCTGCCGGTTGCTTAGCCCTCGCTCCCACTTGAGGCGAAGGACTTCTTTGATTTTACGCATGGATAACCTCTTCGCTGGCATCTGGCCCTCTCCGGATGAAAAGGGTCAGAGTACCGTTAGTTATCCCGCGCCGGACGTTTTGATGGGTAAATCAGGCAGCCTGCCGGGGTGGCAGCTTTGCCGTGGAATCAGTGGCAGCTTTCGAGTGGAATGGGTGGCAGGCTTCGTCTGGAATCAGTGGCAACCTTGGTCTGGAATACGCACCTCACTCCAAACTGGAGCGGATGACGCCGGTGCAACATTATGAAAAAGCGCTGTCACCACCCATGGCAGCTTAATCGATGGGATGCAGTTCACTTATAGAACGGGTTTGGTTGTCCAAAAAAGCGGGACCACCTCTTTTTGTCTTCCTTGATGGAGACAATAGCGGTTTAGAGTATGGATGCCAGCGAGCGGTTCAGACCTGATCGTCTGCCGATGATTTGCTCCTAATAACGAGACACTAATGCTGTCTCAGCCAGGATCTAAATTCACTTGTATAGGTGCCTAAAATTGCTTGATTGCCTCCTTGTTCGTGAGGCCACTACAGTTTAGGTCTTGTTGTAAACAGGGTAAGTGCGCCGTAAACGAGATCGACGAAGTTCGCAGAACTTTGTGCGCACCCTACGAGTGCGGAATTAATACGTGTCGCAGACCAGGTGTGTGGAATAGTTTTTGATCGCAGACCAAGTGTGCGGTAGGAAATCTGTATAATTTAGTCCAGATGGGGCCAAGAAGAGCACAATGTGGGCCCAAATCAGCCCAGCGTGGGCCCAGGGCTTTTCGAGATAAGCAGGCCTAGTCTTGCAATTCAACCGAAAAAAAACGGCTCCTACGTTATAGTGGTTATATAGCTTTATAACATATTATAACTATTTTAACATATTATAATGCAAACTTCCAGAACTGAATTATTAGATGATTTCTCACCGCTAGCCGTTCAGTGCCCAAAAACCCCTCTGCAGACCAAGACTGCGGGGGCGTCCATTTTTTAGGATTAAAAAATGATTGAGCATTTTCGGCGAAGTTCGGGGATTTTAGGTTTTTGAATTCAACCATGTAACAAGTGATAATTTTGCTGCACTGAGATCTGTGGCGATATGTACGACGGCGTGTTGGATTAATTTTTTAGAATTGATTCGGATGCGATCAAGCGCCGTTAACCGGCGCGCCTCCTATGAGGGATCGGCTCGCTAGCCGACCACGCCGCTAGCACCTCTAGGGTTAACGTTCGCAGCGTCAGATCAGAGTCTGCCTTATGCGCATTGATGGCGGTCTGAGCCAGACGACCATAGAGCTCGTATTTGCTCATGTGGTCGACCAGGTCACCACTCGTGTCGCGCACCTCTATGAACAAGCCTGCCAGCTCAGCTGCATAGGGTGTCACGACGAGTGTGTTGCTACCGGTATAACCATGATTTGGATTGCCGGTGATGCGCACGTCGGCGCCGCGCCAGCATCTTTATTTGGTCCTGGACGTGAAACAAGGTTTCATCGCGCTTCCATTTCTTGCCGAGAACTGACATCGGGGGGGCGTTTTGACAGTGGGCATTAATTGCAAGAGCTGCGGCCAAAGCGTGTTGTCTATCAATTGTCTTAGCTCCTGGCGGTAGACTCTGGATGGCAGCATTGCGCTCAATGACACAAGAGACTGAATTTCGGATATTAGCCGTGTCCTGAGCGCCGTCTACCGGCGCGCTCGCTATGAATTTGCAGTTTCGTAAAGCCCAGAGATTCCTAGAACTGCTCCGCCGTCTACCGGCGTGTCCTGTATTGAATAGGGCCTGGTTGGGTCGACTATAGCGTCCAGCCCTACAAACCGGCCTAACAGTGCCCGGTCCACCCGGGTACTGTGTATTTTTATAAGAGACGGGAGGCTGCTGTTGGACTACTAATCAGGTATAACGATCATGGGCAAAGAGACCAAAATGATTCCTGGCATCAGTGGGGAGGAGGGGTACTTACTGTCAATACCAGTAACTATTCCTCATCGGCCCTATAACCCACCAAAACTGAAAGTATCACAATTTATTGGACTTTGGAGCAAAGCAACCATGGTGCCATCAGCACTAAGCCGCGACGACATTTCTCGTACACTCTATCTGCATGACCCAATGAACACTTGTTGCGTAGAAAACGAGTGCCATGACGAATACGACCGGGTCGCTCTAGGTATCACTGAACGACTGGCATCAGGCCAAGACCTTAAAACTGCAACTCATGACGAGCTCATAGACTGGTTTGACACATCGCCAAACGAGTCTTCACTGAATGCGATCTGCCAGGCACTTGAGTCAGGGACCTCGTCTCAAAACAAGACTTGAGCTCTCGCACCTGCTGGCCTGCGTTTTAAATCAAACATTATCGTCGACCTCGGATGATGCGACTTTGGCAGTTGATAACCCCATTAACCGTAGCAGGTTGTTGTCATCGACATGGGAAGCTTTGAGCCCCAGCCCCTGCTGCAATGTCATTAGCTGACCCACTCAAAATGGTCTTCGGTCAGGGTTTGCTCGCCCTGCCAACGATATGCCACCAGCTTGCCATGTTTGTTGTCTTCATCAACATGCTCGGTTGCTACGCTATAGTCCAAACAGGCGATATGCTCTGTCAGCGGTACTGGTTTTTCAGCCTGCAGCCAGTAGTGACCCAGAAACAGGGGTTTTTGGCCGTCATACCCAGGCAGAAGATCTGGTTTAATTGGTTCGTCTGGCATTACTTTCATAGCATCTGATGGCACGATCGCCGTTGCTTTGAAAGTGGTTTCTCCAGTTTGCCACCATCGACTTCGAATATGCTCACGGGGGTGGCCGCCTTTGTCCAGAAAAGAAATTCCATCTGGCAGCTTGATTTCCATTCCTTTTAGAATAATTTCAACAGCGTTAAATGCCTCGTGGTTCTCTGGCTCCTTGCTGGCTGCAATTTGCCATGCCTCTGGTCTTAAACAGTTATTGCTGTCCAGGTATTTGTCTTTCAGTGTTAGTAAAGATGGCTCATGCCAACACGCATGGACCGCTCGCAGGCCGTCCAGGTCTAAATAGAGCGGTAGCGTTTTGAACCATTGGATAATATCTTGATAAAGGGCGCTGCCTTCCCCAACAGCACGAATGAACTCGGTGCATATTCTGGCCCATTCCGATCACTGATTCCGGTTTAATCCGATCACCCATTCTGGAAGTATTCGATCATTGATTCTGGTTTTATCCGATCATTTTTCCCGGATTTCCAGAATCGGTGATCGAACAGTCCCAGAACCACACCTAACGCATTGATTTAACTTAATACTGCTATGCTTGCGCGCTTCATTTATGGCGAGGAGAGCCGCAGTGGCAAGAAAGAGATTAACAATGCGTAAAATCAAAGACATTCTGCGGCTACGTCACGAAACCGGTATGAGCTACCGGGGCATCGCTCAGGCGCTCGACCTAGGCTATGGCACCGTGGTGGACTATCTGAGCCGGGCTGAACAGATCCCCCTCGGTTGGCCGCTGCCTGCTGATCTGGATGAACGTGACCTTGGTCGGCTGTTGTTCCCGACCCAGGCGCGCAGTGGGCAGCGCCGCTTTACTGAGCCCGACTTCCCTTATGTGCACAGCGAACTGCGGCGCAAAGGACTGACCAAGTTACTGCTCTGGCAGGAGTACCGCCAGCAGTACCCGGAAGGCGGCTACAGCTATGCGCAGTTCTGTCACCGCTATAAGTGCTGGCTGGGCTGTCAGCAGCGCAGCATGCGCCAGATTCACCGGGCCGGTGAAAAGATGTTCGTGGACTACTGCGGGCCGACCATGGCGGTGGTGAACCCGGACACGGGTGAGCTGCGTCAGGCCCAGGTGTTTGTTGCCGTGCTGGGCGCGTCCAATTACACCTTTGCCTGTGCCAGCTGGAGCCAAAAACAGGAAGACTGGCTCAATGCGCACGTTAAAGCCTTCACGTTCTTCGGCGGGGTCCCTGAGTTGGTCATCCCGGATAATCTCAAAAGTGCAGTGCGTAAAATCCATCGCTACACTCCCGAGATCACCGCCAGTTACCAGCAGTTATCTGCCCATTACCAAACGGCCATTGTGCCGGCCCGGCCCTACAAGCCCAAGGACAAAGCCAAGGCCGAGGTGGCGGTACAAATCGTCGAGCGCTGGATCATGGCCCGCTTGCGCCATCAGAGCTTCTTTACCCTGGCATCGCTCAACCAGGCCATCGCTGACTTGCTGGAAGAGCTCAACCACCGCCCCTTCAAGAAACTGCCCGGCACCCGGCACAGCCAGTTCCTGCAACTGGACAAGCCGGCCCTGCGGCCCTTGCCTTCACAGCCTTATCACTACGCCGAGATCAAACAGGCCCGCGTCCATATCGACTACCATCTGGAGTACGACAGGCACTATTACTCCGTGCCGCATCACCTGGTCAAGCAGGCCGTTGAGGTGCAGGCCAGTGACACGACGGTGGCGGTATACAGCCACGGGCAGCGCGTAGCAAGCCACCCGCGCAGCTATCACCAGGGCGGCCACAGCACCTGTGCGGAACATATGCCCCAGTCTCACCGCGCCCTGCATGACTGGTCGCCTGAGCGCTTTCTGCAATGGGCTGGGGACATCGGCACCTCAACCCGTGAGGTCGTGCATCTTCTGCTGCAGAAAAAACGCCACCAGGAGCAGAACTACCGCAGCATCCTGGCGCTATTGAGTCATGCCAAAAAGTATGGCCGCGAGCGGCTCAACAAGGCCTGTGGCCGTGCCCTGTTCATCAACTCCCCGACGCGCAGCAGCATCGAGTCCATCCTCAAACAAGGCCTGGATCAGGTCCCCCTGGAGCACCCACGACAACAAGACCGGCAGGAAGAGCTGCGTCTGGATCACCACGAGAACGTGCGTGGCAAAGCGTACTACCACTAACCACAGAGAAAGGAGATAGCATGCTTCATCATCAAACCCTGCAGACACTGCGGACGCTCAAACTGACCGGGATGGCCGATGGCCTGGAACAGCAGTTGGCGCAACCGTCCACCCACCAGGAACTGGGCTTCGAGGAGCGCCTGGCGTTGCTGGTGGACCGGGAGGGCACGCACCGCAATAACAACAAGGTCAGCCGGCTGCTAAAAGCGGCCAGACTGAAACTACAAGCCTATCCGGAGGACATCGACTACAGCCATCAGCGGGGTCTGCAAAAGAGCCAGCTCGCTGATCTACTCAGCAGCCACTGGGTACATCAGCACCACAATGTGCTGATCACCGGCCCCACCGGCTGCGGCAAGACCTATCTGGGCTGTGTGCTCGCCACACAAGCCTGCCGGCATGGTCTGTCAGTGCGTTACTACCGCACCTCACGCTTACTGGAAGCACTGAGCATCGCTCACGGTGACGGCCGCTTCTCCAAACTGATACAGCAACTGGCCAAGACCGACTTGCTGGTGTTGGATGACTGGGGACTTGAAAAAATGACCCTGGGACAGCGCAATGATCTGCTGGAAATTATGGAAGATCGACACGGACTTCGCTCCACTCTGATCACCAGCCAGCTGCCGATCAATCAATGGCATCAGGCTATCGGCGATGCCACGCTGGCTGACGCCATCCTGGACCGCCTTCTGCATAACAGCCACAAGCTAAAACTGAAGGGAGAATCAATGCGAAAGACCATGAGTAAAATGACTGAATCCGATCACGCGGAGTGATAAGATCAGACCGAACGCGTTAGGAAGATCAGGTGATCGAATAAAACCAGAATGAATGATCGGAATCACCAGAATACGCACTATGAGCAGACGTATAATTCAATTATCGAAAATGAGACGCAAAGCCTGAGTAATGCTGCATATTTTTCTGGTGTTATATCGAGTGTAATAGGACTGTTTGGGCTAACTGCTTTAACTCTTAATTCTGTGCAGCGACGTCGAAAGGAAATTTCAATACGCAAGATATTGGGTGGCGAAGATTTACAAATCATTTTTATGCTTTCCAAGAATCTACTTTTACTTGTTGCGCTTTCTTCAGTGTTCGCCACTGCAGTGTCGGCTTACGTAGTCAAGTTCGTATATTCCGGTTTCTCATCATATCCTGATATTTCTCTTTCTGTATTTTTAGTTACAACCGCTATCGCTCTTATTATTTGTGCGCTGACTTCATATGTCATCAGTAAGTATACGATGGAAGAAAACTCTAGTATGACGCTCCGCACTGAGTAGGTTACAAAACATATAATTGCGGGCCAGCACTGACTGCAAAAAAGACCCCGTCAAATCGACTATGAGTGAAGGATTCCTATGTTTAAAGCGAGCAGATCCAGTCTGGGCAGTCGGCAGATGATGAAGAAACTTCGCGAGGAAGGCTTTACGATTGGCCGATACCGGGTTCGCCGGTTGATGAGTCAGATGGGTTTGAAAGTGACGCAGCGGGTGGCTTACAAATTGACCACCAAGCGCAAGCACAGCGACAGCGTAGCGGACAACCTGTTGAATCAGAACTTCAATCCAGTGGCCCCGAATCAGATCTGGGCGGGCGATGTGACCTACTGTCGCACCGGTGAAGGCTGGATGTATCTGGCGATGTTGGCGCTTGCTGGGACAACGCTGTCGTTGAACGATTTTTCGGCAGTCTGAAACATGATTGGCTTTTTAAAGTGTCACAACTGACACGTGAGCATATGAAAAATGATGTGGCCGCCTACATCAGGTATTACAACCTGGAGAGGTTGCATTCGGCCAACGGTGGAAGGTCGCCAGTTGACCATGAACTAGGGTTTAAAAATGTGTCCGAATTTGGTTGACCAGAACACATGCCTATTCAGTACGTAATGATCTGACAGGATCTGAGATTGCAGCGCGATAGCACTGCAAGGAAACTACAGCGACTGCGAGGAGCACTACTCCTAGAACCACACAAATGAAACTGAAAATGGAATAACTTGTATGGATGGAAAATTGTGAGTAGTAGACATTCAAGGCAGCGAAGCTAAATATACCGGCGGCAGCACCCGCCAAAAGAACTGGTTTAATAAAATCCCAGGTTAATATTGAAATGATGGACAAGGATGATGCCCCCAGCACCTTCCTAATGCCAATTTCTTTGGTGCGACGTGTAGTAGTATAAAAGGCCAAGGCGTAGAGCCCTAGAGCCGCAATGATAACTGTAATGATCGCAGCAAAAAACGATGCGTTGCTTATTCCGCCCGTTTCATTTAAAACTAATCTTTCGTACGAATCCGCGAATACACTTTGGGATACGGGTACATCAGGTCTAATTCCATGCAAAGAGCCAATGCGTCATTCTTTGTATCTGGTGCAACACTGGTAAGTAGTCGCCCAGTTGAGGTCATCACTGCAGCTGCACCACCCCAGCCTTCGGGATACCGATTCTGAATGAGTGTAACAGCAGCATTGTACAAATCCATCTGAATCCTTCAGGAACTGTTTTATGTGGCTGATTCATGCTCTACATTCCATCCTGGAAAAACGAGCACAGCCGGGTGACAACGCAGAGCTCTCGCAAGCAAATGTCTATTCGGCTATTCGAAATCACAGATCCTCGCCCCACTCCGTCAAAGTCTGCTTCGCGTTCTGATTATTAGGTTCCCTTGATAGAATTTCTCGATAATACCGAACGGCGACCTCTCGGCGCGCCTCGTCTCTAAGGGCGTTCGCTAAAAACTCCACGTAGCTAATTGGCGGATTAACCGAAGTATAAAATCTATCCATTATCTCAATGGCACCGTCGAGATTGTTTCGGTATATTGCGTCGCCAAGTAAAGTAGCAAATGTCGTTATTGGCAGGCTCCCTTTGAAACCATATCTTTCCTGTCCCCTTGTGTGAAACATCTCAATCG
>JAVVEE010000090.1:0-8156 GCA_032251315.1 Gammaproteobacteria bacterium | reverse complement strand
GCTGCCGAGCGTACACGGATGTATTCTCAGCGCGTCTTGATTGAAGGGTATCCTTTCCATATAACTCAATAGTAACTCAATAGTAGGTCGTTATTAGTGTAACTGTCCTGATATTACTGCTGCTTACCCAGGTACATAGAAGCTTAGAAATGAGAGTATATCAAAATAAAAAAACTTGAGTGTTCATGATTCGGATGACACAGAATATGACTAATAGCATAGGCAATCATAAGCTGGATATTAAAATTGATTTAATACTGGAAATTTTTTTATTGATGGTTTTAAACAGTAAAAATATAAACACCTCAGCTCATGGAGGTATTGCGTGGCAGGTTCAGGTAGGTGGTTTTTAATCATCTGGCGTAAAAAACACTTACCCAGACGCCTCAGCCGGCTCGATTCTTGCGTTTTGGCTATTAGCAAGGTATAAACTCAGTTAAGAATAAAATTACCTCAAAGTTTTATTAATATCACTTAGACGAAGGAAAAATATCATGTCAGATGAGTTAAAAGAAAACATAAAAGATCAGGGAACATGGATGCGCGGTCTGTATATCCTGATGTATGCCGTCATCTATAGCGTCACCGAGATTGTGATTGCGCTGGTTGTGATTATTCAGTTCCTGTTTGTGCTGATTACACGTCAGGCCAATGAAAAACTGCTGGCGCTGGGTGCGGGTCTCAGCACCTATATTTATCAGATTCTCAGTTACGTGACTTTCAATTCCGATCTGCGACCATTTCCGTTCTCTGATTTTCCGGACAACACGCCAGCGAGCGCGCCAACAGTAAAAAAGAAGAAGACTGTTAAAAAGAAAGCCGCCAGAAAACCGGTTAAAGAAAGTGACGACAGTAAAAAAATTACGGCTGGTGAAGATAAGGTAAATGACGCCGATTAGTCGTTATCCCTATTAAAGCTACAAGACCTCAGCCGAATAACCACATGGCCGCAGGTATGGGCATGGGGAAGGTCGCAAACATGGCACCGCTTCGAAAAATCTGACTCAAAATCGCAGCCCCTCGCTACAGACGCTATTCTCGGTCAGGCTCCTAGCCCAATAAGGCATTTATGTGCGCCGCCGCACTTCGCCCCAGTGCGGAGAGGGCATAGCCGCCTTCCAATGTTGAAACAATCCTGCCTTGCGCATACTTGTCGGCGATGGTTTTTATTTGTGTAGTCACCCAGCCGTAATCTTCCTCTACCAGATGCAGGCCGGACATTTCGTCTTCAATATGCGCATCGAACCCTGCGGAGATTAGGATTAGCTCGGGCTGAAACTCCTCCAGCTTCGGTCGCCAGTGTGCATCCACGACTTCACGGAATTTCTTGCTGTCCGTGCCCGCAGACAAGGGTACATTAATGATATGTTCCGATCGGGTGTTGCTGCCGGTATAGGGATAAAACGGGTGCTGAAAAATCGAACAGAGTAGAATTTTCGGCTCGCCCTTGAAAATGTCTTCGGTGCCGTTGCCATGATGCACATCAAAGTCGACAATGGCGACGCGTTCCAGATTGTAGGCATGCAACGCATGGGCCGCGCCCACTGCAATGTTATTGAATATACAAAAGCCCATAGCTTTGTTGTGTTCCGCATGATGGCCGGGGGGTCTAACATTGCAAAAGGCGGCGCTGGTTTTTCCGGACATCACCAGATCAACACCAAGCACCATTGCACCTGCTGCGCGTAATGCCGCTGTTAAGGTATGTGGATTCATTGAGGTATCAGGGTCAATTTCTACATGCCCCTGTTCGGGCGAGAGGTGAAAGATTTTCTCCACATAATCGGCATCATGTACACGACATAATTGCTCACGCGTTGCCAGAGGCGCATTATGGTGCTGTAGAACCAAATCCAGCCCGGAGGCGATTAACCGATCCTGAATAGCACTTAACCGGGCCGGGCTTTCCGGATGATGGCTACCCATTTCGTGTAGTGCACAATCCGGATGAGAAATGATTGAAATGGTCATAATAATTTAACGGCCTCTTGTGACAAAAATATATTAACAAAACTGGAGTAAAACAGATATGGGGTCGCATTTTTTAGATCGTCTATTTTCACCACGCAGTATCGCCGTTTTTGGTGCCAGCGAACGCCCGGATGCAGTCGGAGGACGGGTGTTTAATAACCTGTCTAAAGATGGTTTTAGCGGCGTCATTTACGCAATCAATCCCAAATACCAGCAGCTAAACGAGCAGCCCTGTTACAACACTATCGCAGAGATTGATCAGCCGGTTGATCTTGCCGTTATCGCCACGCCTGCCTCGACGGTGCCGGAAATTATGCATGCCTGCGGCGAACACGGAGTAGGTGCCGTGATCATCATTTCTGCGGGTTTTAATGCCGATGATGCACGTGGCGTAGCATTGAAAAACAGCGTACTGGAAACTGCACGTCAGTATCAGATGCGCATTCTCGGCCCCAACTGCCTCGGTCTGATTCGCCCTGCAAAAAACATGAATGCTACCTTCAGCAAGAATACCGCCCGGACGGGGCGACTCGCTCTGATCTCTCAATCCGGAGCACTGTGCACTGCCATACTCGACTGGGCCGGCGCGCACGATGTCGGTTTTTCGGCCATCGTTTCGCTGGGTGATGCGGCCGACATTAATTTCGGCGACCTTCTCGATTACCTGGCTCAGGATACCGAAACCAGCAGCATTCTGCTCTACATCGAAGGTGTGCGTGATGCACGCAGTTTTATGAGCGGCCTGCGTGTTGCCGCGCGCATGAAACCGGTCGTAGTCATCAAGGCGGGCAGACATGCAGAAGGCTCGCGCGCCGCCACCACCCATACCGGTGCGATGGTCGGCGCTGACGATGTTTTTGATGCGGCCTTGCAGCGTGCAGGGGTAGTGCGCGCCATGACCGTCGCGCAATTGTTTGCGGCCGCGCAGCAACTGGCGACACCTCATCGGGCCAAAGGCAACCGCCTGGCGATCATCACCAACGGCGGCGGTCTGGGGGTGATGGCCACCGACCGCGCGATTGATCTGGGCGTGAACATTGCCACCTTGTCCGATGACACTATTGCACAGCTCAATCAACACCTTCCCGCGCATTGGTCATACTCAAACCCGGTCGACATACTGGGCGATGCCGGAGCAGAGCGCTATCAGGCTGCGGTTAAAACCTGTCTGCTGGATGAGGGCGTGGACGGCGTTCTAGTCATGCTTTCACCGCAGGCGATGACCGACACCCTCGCGTGCGCACAGGCGGTCATTGATGCGCAGCAGGTCAACAAAAAACCGGTGCTGGCCTGCTGGATGGGCGAGCAACAGGTTGAGGCGGCCAATAAACTTTTCGCACAACATCAATTGCCCGTTTATTCCAATCCTGAATCATCCGTCGAGGCGTTTGCCTACCTGACCAGCTACTATCAAAACCAGCAGCTGCTGATGCAGGTTCCCGGGCCGTTGAAAAAACGCAGCGAACCGGATGTTGAGGGAGCGCGACTGATTATCGAAAGCGTGCTGGCGGAAAAACGCAGCGTGCTCTCGATTACAGAATCCAAAGCAGTGCTGCATGCCTTCGCCATTCCGGTGAACCCAAGCATCGAATGCCACTCTGCCAACGAAGCGCTGGTCGCCGCACAGTCGCTGGATTTTCCGGTGGCGATGAAAATCAATTCGCCCGACATCACCCACAAGTCCGATGTCGGTGGCATAAGGCTGAACATCAGCAATGCCCATGCAGTGCGTAGCGCCTATCAGGAGCTGCTCGACGAAGTCCACAACAAATTTCCCGATGCCAACATTAAAGGCATCACACTCGAATCCATGTATGCGCCCGATCATGCCCGTGAACTCCTGGTCGGGGTGATTCGCGATCCGGTGTTTGGCCCCGCCATTACTTTTGGCGCAGGTGGCACTCAGGTCGAAGTAATGCGTGATCGCGCCATTGCCTTGCCACCGTTAAACACGCTGCTGGCTGAAAAAGTGATCAGCCAGACCCGCATTGCTCACCTGCTGGGTAGCTTTCGCAACATGCCGGCGGCAAACATGGATGCGATAATCCAGGTATTGCGCCGGGTTTCAGAAATGGTTTGTGAACTTCCGGAAATAAGGGAGCTGGACATTAACCCGCTTGTCGCCGATGAAAACGGCGTCATGGCGCTGGATGCGCGCATCGTGGTTGAACATCGGCCACCTTCACTGGATCGCTATGCGCACATGGCCATTCACCCTTATCCAACTCATCTGGTTTCCGTAACGCAGCTGGCGGATGGCACCAACATAAAAATCCGTCCCATACGCCCGGAAGACGCCTCCATCGAACAGAGCTTTGTGCGCGAACTCTCACCGCAATCAAAATATTTTCGTTTCATGCAGGGCCTCAATGAACTCACGCAACAGATGCTGATTCGTTTCACCCAGTTGGACTACAGCCGTGAACTGGCTCTAATCGCCGTGCTGGAAACAAAAAATGCGGAAACAGAGCTGGGCGTGGCCCGTTACGTGATTAACCCCGACGGTAGAAGCTGTGAATTCGCCCTGGTGGTTGCCGACAAATGGCAAAATCGGGGCATCGGCACACACCTGATGTCTGCACTGATCGATGCGGCCCGGAATCGCGGCATCGAGAAAATGGAGGGCGAGATACTGAGTAACAACGAAAATATGCTGAAGCTGACGGCAAAACTCGGCTTCAGCATCCAGACCAATCCGGATGACGAGGGCATCAAGATGGTTAGAAAACGTCTTGTAGAATAATACCGGCGTGAATTTGTACAACATACGCCGAAAGCAGCTACAACAGGAGGCTGCCGGGCAGTTGTTTTAGGCAGGATAGTGGATTTATTGCTCTGTGTTATGGTATGCATACGGGATTTTTTAATGCTCATGTCCACAAGCTCATCGACCAGCTTTTGAGCATGCACTTCATCAGGAAATAAAAAATATAATCTTCTTAACATGCTGCTCTCCCTGAAAAGAGTGGGTTTAATAAGCCAATATCCATGTGACAGGCGAGCCGGAGTGACTGACTGAAATTAACACCGCTGGAACGAATAATTGTAATTACTATGACTAAATCATCATCATGAATAAAATTGGGTTATTTTCGTTATTCAATCCAATAATGATTTTAGGTTAATTGATAAAAGACGTTAACGATCAAAAATGGCCGGGCGGCCACTCTGTGCTTAGATAAAGCGTTTCAACCTCCTTTCGTGCCCAGGGTGTCTTGCGCAGGAATTTCAGGCTGGAGGTGATGCTGGGGTCACTGGTGAAGCATTTGATATTAATGCGACAGCCCAGCTCTTCCCAGCCATATTTTTCAACTAAGCGGGTCAGCAGCAGCTTCAGTGTCACCCCGTGTAGAGGATCTTGATTCGAGGCTTTGCTGTTACGATCTGGCACCGCGACCTTTGCCCCGGCCTTTGCCTTTTTTGCCATCATAAATTTTCTTTTTTGGCCTGTTCCACACCGACTCACCGGGCTCTACTTTTCCGGCATTCCTGGATTCGTCTTGATCCGGCTCGGCCTGGCTCGCTGCAGCTGTATCCGGTGCATCCGGTGCATCCGGTTTAGGTTCAGCCTTTTTGACCCGGACTTTGCTGCCTGCCACATCCTCGCCGTTAATGCGTTTCATGGCCGCCTTGGCATCACCCTGATTGGGCATCTCGATGAAGCCAAAGCCTTTGGACTCACCGGTTTCCTTGTCCATGACCAGATCACAGGACTGTACCGTGCCGTAGACCTCAAAAATTTCGCGCAGTTCAGCTTCGGTGGTGCTGCGAGCAAGATTGCGTATCAGTAGTTTCATGGGGATTACCGTATTATTAAGAAGTGTGGGAATTATACCGCTGCTCGTAGGTAGATTGCGATTATTGCGGGTCAATCTCTAGCAGAAACCTGACACAGGCCGTTTGCAAATCTTCGTCACTATTTAATGCGGCCACTGTCATTACCGACCGGAGCGGGGTTAAGATGAAGCCTTTCTCATTGCTATCCGGTTTAATCAATAATGACATTTGATATCGCCACCATGCTGAATCCGGAGGTTTACAACCATCCGGTTAGAAACATCGAGCTCATCGAAACCCATATATCCTGGGTCATACTCACGGGCGATTTTGTCTACAAGCTAAAAAAGCCGGTGGACTTTGGCTTCCTGAATTTTTCCACTTTGGAAAAGAGGCATCATTTCTGCAAACAGGAACTGCGCCTGAACCGCCGGCTGGCACCTGCCATCTATCTTGAAGTGGTGTCAATTTCCGGCACAGTGGAGCAGCCGAGGATTGCCGGCAGGGGAGAGGCCTTTGAGTACGCGGTAAAAATGGCGCAGTTCCCGCAATCCGCTCAGCTCGACCAAAGGCTGGCGGCAGGCGAGCTTGAGGCTGAACACATAGATGCCATCGCACAGATGGTTGCTGAGTTTCATCAGCACATCGACATTGCCGATGACGCCATGGACTATGGCGATAACGCGGTCATTTATCAGCCGGTGAGCGAAAACTTTTGCCAGATACGAGAACATCTGGACACTACGCCGTACACCGATGCACTGATAGCGCTGGAAACATGGAGTGAGTGTGCTTTTGATAAACTGAAACCGGTTTTGCGGCAACGCAAACAGGACGGTTTTGTTCGTGAATGTCATGGCGACATGCATTTGCGCAACATGGTGTGGCTGGAGAGCGGGCCGACGGCCTTCGACTGCATCGAGTTTAATGCGCATCTACGCTGGATTGATGTCATCAGCGAAGTGGCATTTCTGATCATGGATCTGCAGGCCCGGCAACAGCCGCCACTGGCCAGCCGTTTTCTCAACCGCTATCTCGAAATCACCGGTGATTATGCGGGGCTTGGGGTGCTGCCATTTTATCTTTGTTATCGAGCGATGGTTCGCGCTAAGGTCGCCGCCTTGCGCCACTCCCAGGAAAACATCAAGGCCGATGAGAAACAGAACACCCTTGAAGATTTTGAGCTGTATCTGCGACTGGCCGGCAGCTATACACAGCCGGCAAGCCCAAAATTGATTATCATGCGCGGCATGTCTGCCTCGGGAAAAAGCACGGTCTCGCAGCAACTGCTCGACACCATGGGTTTGATACGCATCCGCTCCGATGTAGAACGTAAACGCCTGTTCGCCGTGCCGTTGTCTGAAAGCACCCTGACCAAACAGGAGCCAGATAAAATTGATGCCGGCATATATTCGCCGCAGGCGACACAGCAAACCTATGCAAAACTGGCTGAACTCGCCTCACAGGTGATTGCGGCAGGTTATAGCGTTATTGTGGATGCTGCATTCCTGAAAAAGGAACAACGTGAACCGTTTCAACACCTCGCCCGGCAGGCAGGCGTGTCCTATACCGTCCTTGAAATAACTGCACCGCTTGAGCTACTGCGACAACGCATTAGCGAAAGAGAGCATGATATATCTGACGCCGATCTTAGTGTACTGGAGCATCAGATCAGCCATTGGCAGCCGTTATCTGATGATGAAAAATCCAGCGCTATAGCGGTGAATACGGCAGAAAAACTTAATCTAAAATCACTAATAGAAGTCATCAACAGCCATCGCGGTAAACACGGCCAGTTATAGCAACAGGAATAACGAGGCAATAAAAAACGGCTCCCCAGAGCCGTTTTTTACGGATTAATAACCAGGCAGGTATTAACGGGTTATTTTTTCTTACTGTATTTGCCTGCTATTTTCTTAATTTTAGACATTTGTTTTTTCTCCCAGGCCTCACCTGCCGCAACCATAGCCTTGACCTTCCGTTCACCGACTTTCATGAGTTCCGCTTCCCGTTTCCTCGCTGCATTGAGTTGATCTTTCAGTACACTAATTTCAGCATTGGCTGAATTTTTAACAGCTTTAAGCGTCTCTTTAGTCGCTTTCAGGTCTGCGCGTAGTTTGCTTGCTAACAGTGCGCGCTTATTGGCCGCAGTTTTACGATGTGCTGCGGCGGCTGATTTTTTAACAGCGGTTTTTTTTGTGGCTGATTTCTTCGGAGCTGCTTTTTTAACGGCAGATTTTTTTACAGCGGACTTCTTCTTTGTTGCTGATTTAGTTGTGGCCATAATCATTTTCCTTGTTTATTTTTAGTTATGTAGATGTTATAAGATAGCGCGGATTTTAGTCATAAGTGCGCCACGTTGTAAAAAGTGGGCCAGTGGGTACACTCACCGGTCGACTAAAACACAA
>JAVVEE010000089.1:0-8153 GCA_032251315.1 Gammaproteobacteria bacterium | reverse complement strand
TAACTGCTAACTGCTAACTGCTAACTGCTAACTGCTAACTGCTAACTGCTAACTGCTAACTGCTAACTGCTAACTGCCTACTATGTTTTCATATTTTCCCTTTCCAGTTCAGCTTTTTCTCTATCGCCGAGATCATTAAACCGGCGATGTCTTTGCCGGTGGCGATTTCGATGGGTTCCAGACCGGGAGTTGATTTCACTTCTAGTAATAAGGGGCCTTCGTGAGAACGGATAATGTCGACACCGGCTACTTTCAGGCCCAGTGTTTTGGCGGCCTTGATAGCGACCGCTCTTTCTTGAGGTGTTATTTTGACGACGTAGGCTGAAGCACCCAGTTGGCTGTCGGCTCTAAAATCACCCGGTGCGGCTTCGTGCTCCACGGCTGCGACGACTTTGCCGTCGATGACAAGGCATCGTAAATCTTTGCCTTTCGCCTCTTTGATAAATTTTTGAATGAGTAAATTAGCACCGAGCGATTTAAATGCATTGACGACACTCTCGGCCGCTTTTCTGGTCGTTGCCAGAACCACGCCCCGGCCGTGACCTCGCTCCAGCAACTTGACCACCAGCGGTGCGCCGTCGACCATCTCAATCAAATCGCTGGTTTCCATGGGCGAATTGGCAAAACCGGTAGTGGGAATATCCACGCCGTTTTTGAGCAGTAGTTGCAGGGCGAATACTTTGTCTCTGGACTGGGTAATGGCTCTTGATGAGTTGATGGTGTAAATGCCCATGCTTTCGAACTGTCGCGTTAGCGCACAGCCATAAAAGGTGGCGCTGGGACGTATGCGGGTGATAACGGCATCGAGATCTTTAAGCATGGTACCGCCGCGATAGTGTACTTCGGGGGAGACGGCGTCGAGTTTCATATAGCATTGCTTGATGTTTAAAAACACCATCTCATGGCCATGCTCATCCCCCGCTTCTAGAATGCGCTGGTTGCTGTACAGTTCCGGATTACTTGCCAGCAGTCCTATTTTCAGGCCGGTGCGCGGGGTTTTATCTTTACCGTAGAAGTCATTCACGTCCTCCCGGGAAATGTTACCGATGGCAAAACTCATCGCCGGATCGACCAGCAGGCGCCCTCCCATGGCCTCACGGCCCAGCAGCATACGATAGCCCATGGTGTCACGATTCGCCAGAGTCAGTTCAATATCCCACTTATTGCTGCCAAGTTTGATGGTGGCGTTGATCACATAACGCATTTCAGAAGCGCCACTCGAGCTTTTGACCATGCGCTTGTCGAGCACCGGCTTTTCACAACGCACCACGGTTTTTCTGTCGTTTTGCAGAGGATGCACTTCAAAACTGACCCAGGTTTCGCCCTCCCGCCTGATTTTTTGAATATTAAAGGCATGAATGGACGAGGTTTTAGCCCCCGAATCGACCCGTGCCTTGATGGCAGGAATGTCCAGTTCAGGAAAAGCGCACCATTCTTCACAACCTACAATGACCTTTGAAACATTCTCGTTCATAACAGCTAATTTTGATTAATAGTGAGTGAAAGCCGCCATTTTTTACATCCGTTAAGTTATTTCCATATATAACAAACACATGGCAGCGTTTATGAAGCATGGAGTATAAATCAATAGCCTCTATAAAACAGTAAAAGCTTTGACAAATGCTTTTACCGCAGAGATTGGTTAAATAAGGTCAAAGGCATTTTCACTGCAGAAAAATTTGATGGGATCAAATTTGAACAGCTGTTTTATAGCTGGTCCGAAGGGTGACTAATTTTGCCGGGAGAAAAATTGAACAGCGGCCTTATCGCTGGCCCGCAGGGCGAATTACAGGAAGTAATTCGTAACGCAGGAAGCCCGGAATAGCCGCAGAGAAGTGCTGAGAAGACATACAAAACGATTGTGAAGGATGCTTATTGCTGAGGTACAAGCTGGCTCATTCGCGGTAGCTTTACATTCAAGCACATGCCCTGTTACTTCCATTAAGAAAGCTGATCGTCAGCACCCGTAAAATTCGTTATCTCTTTTAGCCAATAACCTGTACATACTAACAAAACGCATGGAAAGGATACCCTTCAATCAAGACCGTCAGCAGCAGGGATGCTGCTGCCGAGCGTACACGGATGTATTCTCAGCGCGTCTTGATTGAAGGGTATCCTTTCCATGTAACTCAATAGTAAGCATTCCGATCCCCATGTTAAAGGTTGTTTTGTTAATGTCCGGCCTAAACGAACAAATAGTTGACAGCGATTGCATGAACTGCGGAGCCTGCTGTGCCACTTACCGCGTCTCCTTCTATTGGGGTGAAACGGCTTTGTATAATCCGGGCGGAGTGCCGGAAGCTGCCACTGAAAAACTGAATCATCATTATGTAGCTATGCGCGGGACTAACCAGAAAAACCCCGGTTGTTATGCTTTACGGGGTGAGATAAACAAACAGGTCAGCTGCTCCATTTATGAAAATCGTCCCACACCCTGCCGTGAATTTACCGCCGGCGAGCCACGATGTTATGAGGCCAGACTTAAACATGGTATCAGCAAACAGCCGGCACCCCTCAGTGTTCAGCCAGCCGTTAACGGCCCGGCTTCGATGCCTGCTGAAAAATCTCGTGACCGGAGAACCATAAAACCTGCACATGCATAATGCCGGCGAGACTCGAACAGCAGCAGTCGTATTAAGGATGATGCATTCTCGAATTAGTGCAAAATGGAGAAATGATTTAAGCTGAATCCAGGAGTCTGTCGGGGTTAGGGGGATTGAAGCGAGGGAGTGGGAGAGTAAGCGAAAATTTTCCCGATTTTGAGGCGCATAGTTATTCTACGCAACGAAAAATCGGGTAAATTTGGGTCGCTCTCCCACTTCCGCAGCCAATTCATCCTAAATCCGACAGACTCCTGGCTATTAAAACACTCACCTTATAAAGCGTATTCAAGATGCCTGAAAAAACCGATAGTACCATGAGCCATGCCTACAGCCTGGATAGTGAGGAGGTTTTGCGCATCCTGGAATCCTCCGTCGAGGGACTATCATGGCAGCAGGCGGAACAACGTCTGCAACAATACGGGGCGAACCGCTTGCAGCCTGCGAAAAAGAAAGGGCCGTTATTGCGTTTTCTTCAGCAGTTTCACAATGTTCTTATTTATGTGTTGCTCGGTTCCGGCGTAGTGACATCTTTGCTCGGCCACTGGGTGGATAGCGGGGTGATTTTTGGCGTGGTTATCATTAATGCCATCATCGGTTACATTCAGGAGGGCAAAGCCGAAAAGGCGTTGGATGCGATACGTAATATGCTGTCTCAGCAGGCCATGGTGAAGCGTGACGAAAAGTTTATCAGCCTGCCCGCTGAGCAACTGGTGCCGGGCGACGTGGTGCTGCTTCAGTCCGGTGACAAGGTGCCCGCTGACATCCGCCTGTTCAAAACGCGGGAGCTGCGCATCGAAGAGGCCATGCTCACGGGGGAGTCTGTGCCGACGGAGAAATCCGCCCTGACGGTGGAGAAACACGTCAGCATCGGTGATCGCAAATGCCTGGCCTATTCCGGAACGCTGGTCACTTACGGTCAGGGTCAGGGCGTGGTGGTCGCCACGGGTGACAATACCGAAATTGGCCGTATCAGCGATATGCTGGGTCAGGTGCAAACCTTGACGACGCCGCTGCTGCGCCAGATTGACATCTTCGCGCGCTGGCTGACGGCGGCCATTGCGGTCCTCGCCGGCACGACCTTTGCCTACGGTGTGCTGATACAGAATTATTCCATGGATGACATGTTCCTCGCCGCAGTCGGGCTGGCGGTTGCAGGCATTCCCGAAGGGCTGCCCGCCATCATGACCATTACCCTGGCCATCGGGGTGCAGGCAATGGCCAGGAAGAAGGCCATTATTCGAAGTCTGCCGGCGGTGGAAACACTGGGCTCGGTCACGGTTATCTGCTCCGACAAAACCGGCACCCTCACCCGCAATGAAATGACCGTTCAGACTGTAGCTACAGGCGATTATATGTTCAGCGTCAGCGGTGTGGGCTATGATCCTCATGGCAGTTTCTACCGTGAGACTGAGCTCATTGAGGCGGACTCCTCACCCTTGCTACAGGAGATCATTCGCGCGGGCCTGCTCTGCAATGAAGCCACGCTGGTGAAGGAAAACGGCCTGTGGCGTGTCTCCGGCGACCCCACTGAAGGCGCCCTGCTGACACTCGCCATGAAGGCCGGGCTCGACCACGGTTACATCCTCGAACAGTTTCCCCGCACCGATGCCATCCCGTTCGAATCACAGCAACGCTTCATGGCCACCCTGCACCACGACCACGCCGGACACGCTTTCATTTACCTGAAAGGTGCGCCGGAACGGGTACTGGATATCTGCCATAAGCAACGCATGCACGGCGAGGACGTGCCGCTGAATCGCCCCTACTGGGAAGCGCGCATGCATGACATCGCCTCACGCGGCCAGCGCATGCTGGCGCTCGCCTGTAAGCCGGCTGACCGCAGCCAGCGAATCCTGAATTTTAACGATGTTGAAGACAGCATGTCGTTGCTGGGCATGGTGGGCATTATCGATCCACCACGAGACGAAGCCATCACCGCCGTCCGTGACTGTCAGTCGGCGGGTATCCGGGTGAAAATGATCACCGGCGATCACGCCATCACCGCCCGCGCCATCGGCGCACAGATGGGCATCGGTGACGGCAAAACCGTCATCAGTGGCGCAGAAATAGACAGCTACGATGTCTCGCAGTTATCGCAGGCCGCGCACGATTGCGACGTCTTTGCTCGAGTCTCGCCGGAACAGAAACTGCAACTGGTCACCGCTTTGCAGGCACGGGGTGAAGTTGTCTCGATGACCGGTGACGGCGTCAACGATGCACCCGCACTGAAACGCGCCGACGTCGGCATCGCCATGGGGCAGAAAGGCACCGAAGTGGCCAAGGAGGCCGCCGAAATGGTTCTCACCGACGACAACTTCGCCACCATCGCCCATGCGGTCGAACAGGGTCGAACCGTCTATGATAACCTGAAAAAATCCATTCTCTTCGTGCTGCCCACCAACGGCGGTGAAGCGCTCACCATTATCGCCGCCATCATCGGTGGTCGCCTGCTGCCCATCACCGCTGCGCAGATTTTATGGATCAACATGATCACCGCAGTCACACTGGCGCTCACCCTCGCCTTCGAGCCTTCGGAAAAAGATATTATGCAGCGCCCACCGCGCGACCCGAAAGAGCCTATCCTCTCGCGCTTTTTAATCTGGCGAGTCATCTCCGTTTCACTCATTCTTGTTATCGGCACCTTCGGGCTGTTCACCTGGGAACGAGACCAGGGCACCTCCATCGAACTGGCACGCACCATCGCCGTCAACACCCTCGTCATGTTCGAAATATTCTACCTGATCAGTGCCCGTCATCTGCTCGCGCCCTCACTCACCCTCGAAGGCCTCAGTGGCAACCGATACATCTGGTACGCCATCAGCTTGCTGATTGTCTTCCAGCTCGGCTTCACCTACCTCAGCCCGATGCAGACACTGTTCCACACCGTCTCTCTGGAACCGCAGATATGGCTACGAATCATCCTCGTAGCCTCCTCGGTCCTGTGGCTGATGGAACTGGAAAAAATGTTCTTACGCCGGCGTGCGAAGCGAGCGAGTTTTCCGGTGAAGGGGTAATGTTTTTTTACCCGGCAAGGTCAAAAGCTTTTCATCGTCGGGGTTAGGTATAAACAAGGTCAAAAGCTTTCACCGCAGACAAATTTGACAGGATCAAATTTGAACAGCCGCAGGCTGGCCCGAAGGGTGACTAATTTTGTCGGGAGCAAAATTGAACAGCGGCCTTATCGCTGGCCCGTAGGGCGAATTACAGGAGGTAATTCGTAACGCAGGAAGTCCGTAATAGCCGCAGAGAACGCAGAGGAAGTGCGGAGAAAGACAAGCTATCCGGGCGGGCATGCTCATCCGCCCACCCGCAATAATGTCGCTACAGTCTTACTGGCACTCGTTGAATATTTTAGCGTTGCAGTTGGCGCAAATGGATTTATCCAGTCGTGCATAGATACTGCGGATAGCCCTCGACTTGGAGTCGAAAAAGTGATCGCTGCCAATTTTCTTGATGAAGCACGATTTGGCGGCGAATTCGTAGACCGATGATTTCATGCCCACAAAAAACAGGCCGCCATTTTTCTGCGCCAGTCTTCTATTTTCATTTACCAGCGTTTCGGCGCCGGCGAGGTCGATGAAGTTGATGCCCGAGGCGACGATCAGGATATTATGAATACCCTCTTTCTCGGAAATCTGCGAAATGACCTTGTGGATGTAATTGATCGAGCCGAAATATATCGACATGTCGACACGGATAATCTTCAGCTGCGGACATTCTTTCAGCGGCTTTTTATGCACACTGGTAAATTTTCGCTTGGCCTCATCGTAAGTATTGTCGATAGACAGGGTGGGAATTTTTGGCGTCGAGGTCTTGGCCAGAAACAGCACCAGCGACAGCAGTACGCCCAGATAGATGGCAAATTCCAGTTCGAGAAACAGGGTGGCGAAAAAGGTGGTCTAACAGAATGGCCGTTTCCGATGGACTCAAGGTCAGAATATTTTTGATGTGGTGGAAATCAATCAGCCGATAGGCCACCAGCAGAATAATCCCGCCCATAGCGGCAATGGGAAGATACGCAGTCAAAGGCGCTATCAGCAATACAATCACCATTAACATCAGCGCGGCGAAGATGGCCGACAGCGGCGTTCGCGCACCGGAATCATAATTGATGCCTGAACGGGTGAAAGAGCCTGAACCGGCGTAGCTGGAGAAAAAGCTGCCGACCATATTGGACAGGCCCTGGCCGACAAATTCCTGATTTGGGTTGATGCGCTGATTCGATTTGGTGGCGATCGCCCGGCTGATGGAGACCGCTTCAATCAGCCCCAGCAGCGCAACCGCGAAAGCGTCCGGCGCCAGCATTTTCACCGTTTCAAAGGAGAAGGCCGGACTGGAAAATGGCGGTAAATGCGCAGGGATTTCACCCACCAGCTTGATCCCGTCGGTGTACTCCTTGAAGAGCCAGGCCAGAATACTGCCCACTACCATGCCGACCAGAAGATTGGGCACTTTCGGGCTGATTTTTTTGACCAGCAGCGCGGCGATCATGGTGGCAACAGCAATCACGATCAGATACAGATTCGCATCGCCAATGCCCTTGAACAGATTCACCCAGGTGTGCAGGAAGGATTCACCCGCCGGCACGGCAATACCGAGAATATGCTTCATCTGGCTGGTGGCAATCAAAATCGCCGCCCCGGCGGTAAAGCCGATGACCACGGTATGCGAGACGAAATTAACCAGCGCCCCCAACCGGGCCAGACCAAAAGCCAGCTGGTAGACGCCGGCCAGAAAAGTCAGGGTCAGGGCCATGGCGATAAATTCAGGCGAACCCGGCACCGCATGGCTGCTGATCGCCGCAAAGACCACGATGGATATGGCCGTAGTCGGCCCGGAGACAAGATGAAAGGAAGAGCCGAACAACGCGGCGATAATGGGTGTCACCATGGCCGTATACAGGCCATATTCAGGCGGAAGACCGGCAATCAGCGCGAAAGCCACGCCCTGCGGCAGCACGATCACCGCACCGGTTAAGCCGGCAAAAAAGTCAGCTTTCAGTGAATCTTTGGTAATTAATCGAAACCAGCTTAGAAAAGGGAAAATCTCTTTAAAACTCATCAAAATCTCATGTTAGTTACAGGCGTAGCGATTGCTACAGCGCATCCAGAAAGTCAGTACAAATAGAATATGTCGCAGCTCATCCGGCTGAACCGCACACAGGCCGAAATGGCCTGAAAAGATATACATCTTCGCATATAACCACACAAACCTTAAATAACAATTAAGATTTATATTATTCATCGCACCTGTAGATCGGCAAGCCTTTGCCGACAGAATGCTGGATATAGGAGATGGTGTCAGAACTGCCAACATCTTTCACCGCAGAGAAAAACATGAGTTTTAATCGTTGGTATTCTACGGACTGGCCCGATACTCATTTCCTGATTTTAACTTACATGCGTCCGATTACGCTGCGCTAATCGGACCTACGAGCTGCACCGGCACCGACTCACCCGAACCGGACAATGACCCACACAAACCGCCCAACATGGTGCTTTATGACTATCAAAACAGTCGCGCCGGGCGCTGTGCGCAGGATTATCTGCG
>JAVVEE010000088.1:0-8240 GCA_032251315.1 Gammaproteobacteria bacterium | reverse complement strand
GTCAAAACGGTCAGCCTACAGGTGGCTGGCCACTTTTTCTACTCATTCAAGTTATGCACTTATTGGTTGAATCCAAGTATTTAAATGCGCAGGGTCGTACCTATACAACTGATTGGAGTTCTGGGGACACAATACTGGTCCACAGCGGATCAAAAAATACCCGCTTCACCCTTAGGTTAAGCGGGTATTTTTTTAAACCCTTTGTGAAACCAATATCTTGCACCATCTACGTTTAAGCCACGGATTCAGGTATAAGCTATTACCGATTAATCGATACCCAGTTTCTTCTCAAGATAGTGAATGTTAGTGCCGCCTGCCTGGAAAGCCGAGTCGCTCAAAATATCTTTGTGCAGATCAATATTGGTCTTGATGCCCGTAATGTTGATTTCATCCAGTGCGCCCAGCATGCGGGCGATGGCGATATCGCGATCATTGCCGTGAGCGATTAATTTCCCGATCATCGAATCATAGTGTGGTGGCACTGTGTAGCCGGCATAAATGTGGGTGTCCACGCGAATGCCGGGGCCGCCGGGTGGATGGTAGCGTTCAATTTTTCCTGGCGAAGGCATGAAGGTTCTGGCATCTTCGGCATTGATGCGGCATTCGATAGCATGGCCGTTGATGACGATATCACTTTGTTTGTAACGCAGTTTTTCACCCGAAGCGATGTAGAGCTGTTCTTTGATGATGTCAACGCCGGTGATCATTTCAGTCACCGGATGCTCAACCTGTACGCGGGTGTTCATTTCAATGAAATAAAATTCGCCATCCTGATAGAGAAATTCAAACGTACCGGCACCGCGGTATTTGATTTTCAAGCAGGCATCGACACAGCGCTGGCCAATCTTTTTACGCTGTTTTTCAGTAATGCCGGGTGCGGGGGCTTCTTCAACCACTTTCTGGTTTCTGCGTTGCATGGAGCAATCACGTTCAGCGAGGTGAATGGCGTTGCCCTGTCCGTCGGAGAGCACCTGTATTTCCACGTGGCGCGGTTTTTCCAGATACTTCTCCATGTATACCGTGTCGTTGCCGAAGAACGAACCCGCTTCCTGTTTGGTGAGTGCGATTGAATTCAGTAGCGCCGCTTCAGAATGCACCACGCGCATGCCGCGACCGCCACCGCCACCGGCGGCCTTAATAATAATAGGATAGCCGATCTCTTTCGCAATTCTCAGGTTGGTATCGGCATGGTCATCGAGTGGGCCGCCGGAGCCGGGCACACAGGGCACGCCCGCTTCTTTCATGGCTTTAATGGCCGCAACCTTGTCGCCCATGATACGAATGGATTCGGGTTTGGGGCCGATAAAAACAAAACCGCTGTTTTCTACGCGCTCGGCAAAATCGGCATTTTCAGAGAGGAAGCCATAACCGGGATGGATGCCCACCGCATCGGTCACTTCCGCTGCGCTGATAATGGCCGGAACATTCAGGTAGCTGGCATCGGAGGGCGCGGGACCTATGCAGACCGATTCATCAGCAAGGCGTACGTGTTTGAGATCACGGTCTGCTTCGGAGTGAACGGCAACGGTTTTTATGCCCAGCTCTCGACAGGCCCGTAGAATGCGCAGCGCGATTTCGCCACGGTTAGCAATAACGACTTTAGCTAGCATAATCAGTCTTACTCAATGACAACGAGTGGTTGGCCGAACTCAACGGGTTGACCATTTTCGACAAGAATCGCCTTAACAACGCCGGACTTATCGGCTTCAATCTGGTTAAGGATTTTCATGGCCTCGATGATGCAGATGGTGTCGCCTTCGCTTACCGTGTCGCCAACGTTGATGAAATGTTTGGAGCCGGGAGAAGGTGCCAGATAACAGGTGCCTACCATCGGCGAATCAACAGTATGACCCTGAGGGGCTTCCTCGACATTGGTTTCGGCGACTGCCGGCGCGGCTGCGGCAACGGCTGGTGCCGGCGCATACTGCATGTGCGCTCCGGCAGGTGCCGAGCCATAGCGTGAAATGCGAACTGACTCCTCGCCCTCTTTGATTTCGATTTCGGCAATGCCGGATTCTTCCAGCAGTTCGATTAATTTTTTGACTTTGCGGATATCCATAAGGATCAACCTCTGGTGAGTTGTTGTAACGCGGCTTGTAATGCGAGTTCGTAACCCGTTGCGCCCAGACCCGAAATAACGCCAACAGCAATATCGGAGAAATAGGAGTGTTTGCGGAACGCTTCACGGGCGTGAACATTAGAGAGGTGGATCTCGATAAAAGGAATTCCTACCCCGCTTAAGGCATCACGTAAGGCTACGCTGGTATGTGTAAATGCGGCGGGGTTCATCAAAATGAACCGCACGTTGTTATTGTTGGCCTGGTGAATTTTTTCAATGAGTTCGACTTCTGAATTACTCTGTACGCACTCAAGGCTGAAACCCTGTTGAGATGCCTGTAATTCCAGCTTTTTATTAATGTCTTCAAGCGTCTCTGAACCGTAATGTTGCGGTTCGCGAGTCCCTAGTAAATTAAGGTTGGGGCCATTGATGACAAGTAAATCGGGCATTATGATTGGTATTATTATTAGCCAGGAGTTAATAGGCTAATTATTTTGCATAAAAGAATTGAATATGTCTACTATTTCGACGAAATTAATGGTTTTTTCGTGAAATTTGTCAGTAGTTAGGACTTGAATCCCAGCTTTTTCAGCATTGCCTCTGCTTCGATCTTGCTGAGTTCTCCTGTGATCATGTCGCTAATTTCACCTTTGCGATTGATGAAAACCGAGTAGGGGAGCGCCCCCATGCGGTTGCCATAGCGGCTGGAGAGTTCCAGCGCCTCAAATTCAGCAGCCATTACCGGGTAATTGATTTTGAGCCGTGCGACAAACTCGCGCACCGCCTCCTCCTCGTCAATTGCGACCCCGATCACCTGAAACCCCTGATCACCATATTGATCCTGCAACTCGATAAACCCCGGGATTTCACTCAGACAGGGCGGACACCAGGTGGCCCAGAAATTGAGCAGGATAACCTGACCGTCCCACTCCTTGATGTTTCTGATCTCGCCGTTGAGATCAGCAATGGCAAATTCGGGGCGCATCAGAATCGAATCACTGATTTCTTCTTTGTCTTCAGTCAGGTAGCGTTGCATGGCAAAACTTGACAGTGTCGCCAGCGAAATAATCACCGTGATCAGCAGCAGGCTCTTATGTGAATTTTTCATTCTTTAAAACCGCTGCGCTGGATATGCTGGGTGAACTGCTCGGCGTTCTTGTAACCCACTATGCGAAAGTTTTTCAGTTCATTGCCGTCGCGGTCAAAAAACATAATAGAAGGCGGGCCGATAATGCCGAAGCGCTTGTACAGTGCCCGGTCTTTTTCATCATTGGGTGTAACGTCCGCCTGTAACAGTACAACACCTTCAAGTGCCTGCTGAACCGCCGGGTCAGAGAAAGTCAGCATTTCCATCTCCTTACAGGAGACGCACCAGTCGGCATAAAAATCGAGCATCACCGGTTTATTCTGAGCTTTGGCCTCGGCCAGTGCCGCATCTAAGCCCTCAACACCCTTGATCTGCTGGAACTCCAGATGTGCCGATGCCTGAGACTGGCCTGCATTTTGACCGGTGCTCAGCGTGGTGCCGGAAGTGGTCAGGCCCTTGAGGGGCTGTAAAATGTCCCTGTTGCCCGATGCCATGCCAATGAAAATGACAATGCCATAGGTCAGCAGAAGAACGCCCAGCCCCTTCCAAAGTTTGTACCAGCCGGAGCTGTCTTTAGTTTGCGAATCGAGTGCACCCATATAGATGGCGGAGACGATGAGCAGAGCTGACCACAGTGTCACGGTTGCGACAGCCGGGGCGACACGTTCCAGCAGCCAGATGCCCAGCGCCAGTAACATAACGCCGAACACGGCTTTGACGGTTTCCATCCAGGGACCGGCTTTGGGCAGTATTTTTCCGGCAGAAGCGCCCAGCAGCAATAACGGTGCGCCCATGCCCATGCTGAGTGAAAACAGCGCCATGCCGCCCAGAACTGCGTCACCGGTTTCTGCAATATAGATCAGTGCACCCACCAGCGGGGCGGTGACGCAGGGGCCCACAATCAGGGCGGAAAGGAAGCCCATGATGGCGGTGCCCAGCAGGGTGCCGCCGCGCTGGTTGTTGCTGATTTGAGCCAGCCGATTTTGTACCGAAGCCGGCATTTGCAGTTCGTAGAAGCCAAACATGGAAAAGGCCAGAGCGATAAAAATGGCGACAAAGCTGCCAATGATCCACGGGTTCTGGAACCAGGCCTGGATGTTTTCGCCCGAAAGCCCGACCAGAATGCCGATGATGGTATAGGTTGAAGCCATCGCCAGCACATAAACCAGCGATAAAGTGAAGGATTTTCTCGCGCTCTGTACGCCGCCCTGACCCACGATGATACCCATTAGAATAGGAATCATCGGGAACACGCAGGGGGTGAATGCCAGCAAAAGCCCGGCCACAAAGAAGGCCAGCAGGGTGATCCAGGTATTGCCGGAGCGCAGCGCATTGGACATCTGATCCTGTTCGGAAACCTCTTCGGCTTTATTCAGATTCGTTTGAGTCGATGCGGGCTCACTCGAAGTGTCGGTAGAGAAAGTATCGGCTTCAGTCGCCGAAGCATCTGCCGCCAGCAGTTTGACCGGCACCGCTCTGGTTTGAGGGGGATAGCAGATGCCGGAAATTTCCGAGCAGCCCTGATATTTAACATTGAACACAACCTCCCTGTCTTCGTCGCCGCTGTAACTGAAAGGCAGCTTGACTGCCACGTCCTCATGATAGACAAAAAGCGTGGCGTTGAAGATGGGGTCATCCTTGGCCTCGCCCGCAGGCAGTTGCAGTTTGCCGGTTCTAACCTCGGGGTCATCGGTCAGAATCTCGGTTTTATCGCGATATAGATAATGACCTTCGGCAACCTGCCAGCGGGCGATAAAGGTATTATTCTTGATTTCAGTGTCTAATTTGAAAGCCTCGTCCACATCCAGAATCTCGTCCTGCGAATTCATGCCGAATGAGTCGAACAGTCCCGATGAGCCCGCAGCCATCACCGGTTGGTGAAACAGGCCGGTAGCCAGTATTAATAGGAGTGAAGAGAGAAGAGGTTTGAATGCTTTCATAAAAAAACCCGAGTGCGATTAGTTATAATTATAATGATGAGCCGGCTTATAGGATGACAGGCCATTCATGTTTGGTACAAAATAGCGCTATTAGTTCATAATTGTGCCGCATTTGATCATCGTGCTGCCATTATTTCTGCCCGTGATGATAAGACGGCTAAAAAATCTGGATCGTCAAGCGGCTCAATAATGAACCTTGTGTGCATCACATTGATCATAGCAAAGAACCACTTAAAAAAAGCTTAAATAAGCCCAGATACCGTGGGTAAATCATCCGATATCGTCTCCGAGAGCCCTTATGTTAAGAAAATGGTCGTTACTTTTTATTATTATCCCGCTGCTTGAGCTGTACCTCATCATCAAAGTGGGCAGCTATATCGGCGCGCTCTGGACAGTGATCATTGTCGTTATGACCGCCATCATCGGGGTGAATTTACTGCGCATGCAGGGTCTCAGCACTCTCAAACGCGCGCAGCAGAATATGGAGCAGGGCGTAATGCCGGCCATGGAGATGCTGGAAGGACTTGCGCTGGCAGTCGGCGGTGCGTTATTGATCACCCCCGGTTTTCTCACCGATACGCTGGGACTCATCTGTCTGATTCCCGCCACCCGCCGGGGAATAATCCGCGCCTTTATGGCCAGGGCCAGTGTGCAGACATTTGGTTTTCAGCCGCCGCCGGGACAACCGCCTTTCACAAATCAGCCTTCAGGCCGTTCGCATAATAAGAGCGGCGATGGCCATACCATCGAAGGCGAATTTCATCGCAAAGATGATAAATAACTCATCCCCACCCTTGTAATTCCATAATTCATCCCTATTAGAAGCATCAGTGCGGAGTTGTGGCCCATCGCGGTCTTGACTCTGGTCATTTCGTCATTATGATTAGCACTCTCCCTAAGTGAGTGCTAATTTTTATAAACAGAGGAATAAAACCAGTGAAAAAAATTAAAATCCGTCCATTGCACGACCGTGTGGTTGTGAAACGTATGGAAGAAGAGCGTACCAGTGCAGGTGGCATTGTGATTCCTGATTCAGCAACCGAAAAACCACAGGTAGGCACAATACTGGCTACCGGCAAAGGCAAGATTACAGACAGTGGCGAAGTCCGCGAACTGGATGTAAAGGTTGGTGACAAAGTTTATTTCGGCAACTATGCCGGCACCACCGTAAAGGTCGATGGCGAAGAGCTGATCATTATGAAAGAAGATGACATCCTGGCTGTCCTGGTTTAATTCACAGCTGAACCGTTTATTTAAAAACAAAGAATTTTTTGAGGAATATAAAATATGTCAGCTAAAGACGTAAAATTTGGTGATGACGCGCGTAGCCGTATGGTTAGAGGCGTCAACATTCTGGCCAATGCAGTCAAAGTTACCTTAGGTCCCAAAGGTCGTAATGTCGTACTCGATAAAGCCTTCGGTGCACCGGCGGTTACTAAAGACGGGGTTACTGTAGCCAAAGAAATCGAACTGGAAGACAAGTTTGAAAACATGGGCGCACAGATGGTGAAAGAAGTTTCATCACAGACCTCTGATGTAGCCGGTGATGGTACCACCACGGCGACAGTACTGGCTCAGGGCATTGTCCGTGAAGGCATGAAGTCGGTGACTGCCGGCATGAACCCCATGGATCTGAAACGCGGCATCGACAAAGCGGTTATCGCTGCTGTTGAATCGTTGAAAAAATTATCCAAGCCCTGCACAGATGCCAGCTCGATCGAACAGGTTGCCAGTATCTCTGCAAACTCAGACCAGAGCGTGGGTTCGATCATCGCCAGAGCCATGGACCGTGTCGGTAAAGAAGGTGTTATTACCGTTGAAGACGGCAGATCACTGGAAGATGAGCTCGATATCGTCGAAGGCATGCAGTTTGATCGTGGTTATCTGTCACCGTACTTTGTCAACAAGCAACAGACCATGAGTGCAGAGCTGGAAGACCCGTTTGTTCTGTTATTTGAAAAGAAAATCCAGAATATTCGTGACATGCTGCCAATACTGGAAGCAGTCGCCAAAGCCGGTCGTCCGCTGCTGATTGTTGCTGAAGATGTTGAAGGCGAAGCACTGGCTACACTGGTGGTTAACTCCATGCGCGGTATTGTTAAAGTCTGTGCCGTTAAGGCGCCCGGCTTTGGTGATCGTCGTAAAGCTATGCTGGAAGATATCGCCGTCCTGACCGGTGGTACCGTTATTTCAGAAGAGCTGGGAATGTCACTGGAGAATGCTACTCTGGAAGATCTGGGTTCAGCTAAACGCATTACCGTGACCAAAGAAGATACCATCATCGTCGATGGTGCCGGCAAGGCGAATGACATCAAGGCACGCGTAGAGCAAATTCGCAAGCTTGCTGAAGATGCAACTTCCGATTACGACAAAGAAAAATTGCAGGAACGTCTGGCTAAATTGTCCGGCGGTGTTGCAGTTATAAAAGTCGGCGCGGCCACCGAGATGGAAATGAAAGAAAAGAAAGACCGTGTTGACGACGCACTGCACGCAACCCGTGCTGCGGTTGCTGAAGGCATCGTACCGGGTGGCGGCGTCGCGCTGATTCGTGCCTGTGAAGCGGTCGATAAAATCAAGGGCGACAACCATGATCAGGACATCGGTATTGCTATTGCGCGTCGCGCGATGGAAGATCCTTTCCGTCAAATCGTAGCCAACGCCGGTGATGAAGCCTCGGTTGTATTGGCCAACGTGCTGACCAAGAAAGGTAACTACGGTTATAACGCAACAACCGGTGAATACGGCGATATGGTCAAAATGGGCATTATTGACCCGACACGCGTAACGCGTTCCGCTTTGCAGAATGCAGCCTCTATTGCAGGTCTGTTGATTACAACAGAGTGCATGATTGCTGATATTCCTAAGGAAGAAGCAGGCGGTGGTGATATGGGCGGTGGCATGGGTGGAATGGGCGGCATGATGTAAAGCTGCCTTTCTGCTTGTAGCTGAAAGCTAAAAAGCCCCGCTGGCAACAGCGGGGCTTTTTTTATACCTGCGTTCTTTGCGGGCTGACTCTTTTAAACTTTTTCGATGTAAAAAATGTGAGATTGTGTCCCGTAGTTTCGAGGCGTTTATTTTCCAGGATTTACTACCACCTGTGCCCCGTGTTATAGGTGTTTATGCTGTTATATACTCCCGGTTTATTAAATGACAT
>JAVVEE010000087.1:0-8448 GCA_032251315.1 Gammaproteobacteria bacterium | reverse complement strand
TACGCTCGGCAGCAGCATCCCTGCTGCTGACGGTCTTGATTGAAGGGTATCCTTTCCATGCGTTTTGTTAGTATATGTGCTTCTATTTCTATAGAATCAAAGATTAAACGAGAGCATGCATAACTCATGAAACATTCAGGTTAGAATCAGCCCTCAAAAATTGTGAACGGATAGGTCAGTACTTATGGTGCAAATAGGAACACCCTTATCGGCGACAGCCATGCGAATACTCTTCTGCGGTGGTGGTGAGCTGGGCAAAGAAGTTGTCATAGAGCTGCAACGTCTGGGCGTTGAAGTCATAGTGGTCGATCGCTACGAAAACAGCCCGGCCATGCAGGTGGCGCATCGCAGCCACGTTATCAACATGCTCGATGGCGATGCCTTACGCGCGGTGATTGATGCCGAAAAGCCGGATTACATCGTGCCGGAGATCGAAGCCATCTCCACCGATACGCTGCTGGCGCTTGAAGCCGAGGGTTTCAGCGTCATCCCCAGCGCACGCGCCGCGCATCTGACCATGAACCGCGAAGGCATCCGGCGACTGGTGGCTGAAGAGCTGGGCATCAAAACCTCGCCCTATCGCTTTGCTGCCACCCGTGCCGAATTCGAACAGGCTATCAGCGAAATCGGCTTGCCCTGCGTGGTGAAGCCGATTATGAGCTCCTCCGGCAAAGGCCAGAGCACCATCAGGCAATCGTCAGACATCGACACCGCCTGGGGTTATGCCCAGGCGGGCGGGCGTAGCGGGGCAGGCAAGGTCATCATCGAAGGTTTTGTTGATTTTGATTATGAAATCACCCAGCTCACCGTCAGGCATGCAGGCGGCACCGGTTTTTGCGAGCCGATCGGGCATGTGCAGATAGACGGTGATTACCGCCAGTCCTGGCAGCCGCAGGCGATGAGCCAGCAAGCGCTGGAGACGGCGCGTGACATCGCCAAAAAAGTCACCGACGCCCTCGGCGGTCGCGGAATTTTCGGAGTAGAGCTGTTTATCAAAGACGATGAAGTCATTTTCAGCGAAGTTTCACCCCGGCCACACGATACCGGCATGGTCACCATGATCTCGCAGGATCTGTCCCAGTTTGCCCTGCATGCCCGGGCAATTCTGGGTCTGCCCATTCCCAACATCCATTTTCACGGTCCATCCGCGTCCAGCGTCATTCTGGTGGAAGGTGAATCAACCGAGCCGGTCTTCGACAACCTGCAAGCAGTATTGGCGCAGCCCGATACACAATTGCGCCTGTTCGGTAAACCCGAAGTCACCGGCCGCCGCCGCATGGGCGTGGTGCTGGCCAGAGCGGAAAGCGTGGAGCAGGCCCTGGCAAAAGCAAAAACCGCCTCGGAGCAGGTGGAAGTACGGCTTTAGCAGCGTAGGTTCGATTAGCGCAGCGTAATCGGACGCATGCGTGTCACATCAAAAGCCCCTCACCCCAGCCCTCTCCCAAAAGGAGAGGGGGCAAATCTTAAAAGCTGAAAATTCTGCCAGAAACCTAACGCTTTTAACTACCAACTTACTTTACAGTCCACAGATACCATCGTTCCCACGCTCCGGAGACTGTGGGAGAGTTCAGCTTGATGGTGCTAGGTTATAATTTTACCCGAGCGATAAATCTACTTGGTGCGGGATTATTGCTAGAGCATTGCCTAAAATAAGGCAAAAGAACACAGAAAAGCCCTGAGTTTGCATGAGAAGTGGTAAATCAGGGATTTTATTAGATGGGAAATGAATTAGTTTGAATTTGGAAATTAGCTTCTCTATAAATCAGAGAGGCTAATTTGAATACTTTCACAGTCTCTCCAGCGTGGTAACGATACAATAAATCTTTGGTCCGCGAAAAACGCCAAAGACGCGAAAAAACCGTTTGCATTATGGTTTTTGCCCTTTTCGCGTCCTTCGCGGACTAGCTTTTAAAGTTTTTGCTGCCAACTGCCAACTATTTTTTAAACTGCCAAATAATAACTTAAACGATTGTCTTATGACCGCATTTCTGTTATTTTTTCACTCATGAAGTTGATCTGCAAAAAATTCCTGCTCAACATACTGGTATTGATGGTAGTCATGCTGCCGTTGCGCAGTGGCTTTGCCTTGTCGATGGAATCGTCTGAAAAAGATTGTATGGATGGTGTCGAGGCTGAGGTGACGACTATGATGAGTCATGACGGGCATGATATGTCTGCATCGGTTCAGACTGTCAGCCAGCAGGAAGAATCGGTCTGCGTTTGCTGTCCCCAGTGCGATGCTCAATGTGCAGGCTGTGTGCATATCTCCGCAGCGATAACTTTTGATCTGCTCTTACTCTCTGATGCAGGCACGGCCGAACCGGTTTCTGTTACCCCCCGTTCATTGTCTACACAAACAGTTACCCCCCCCGCAAGACCGCCGCAAACACTCTAGCTTCAATTTATGCAGCGCAGTTTTAATGTGCTGTTAATCATCGAATGTGATGATGTTTTTTTGATGTGGAGTATTTAATGATGAGAACTCAATCTCATTGCCATAACAATGGCGACAGCAATCATCAATCCGGTTTTAACCGGCGAAAAAATCTATACAGAATAGCGGGGCTTTTTGCCTTGTTCGGAGCTTTCGGCAATGTTTCGGCATTGACCCTGAGTGAAGCGGTAAGCATGGCGCAGCGTAATGATCCGTTAATCGAAAATCATAAAGCCATTGCTCGCGCCTGGAATAATAATGCAGTGGCGGATAACCAGCTGCCTGATCCCAAACTGCGTTTCGGCCTTTCTAATTTACCGCTGGATAGTCTGAGCACGACTCAGGAACCGATGACGCAGTTTATTGTGGGTGTGCAACAGGCGTTTCCAAAAGGCGATTCGCTGGCGCTAAAGCAGTTGCAATCCGAGTGGCAGTCGAAGGCCGAACTGGCGCGTGCCGAAGACCGGCAGCGAAAACTGAAAATGAATATACGCGAAGATTTTTTCAATCTTTATTATCAGGTGGAAGCGGCGCGTATTATCCGGGAATCCCGCCAGCTGTTTTCACAGCTGGTGCAAATTACCGAAGCACATTACGCCTCCGGTCGGGTCAATCAGCAGGATGTACTGCGTGCCGATCTTGAATTATCACGCCTCGATGATCGCGCTATAACCATTCAGACGAAAGAAGAGATGTTGCGGGCTGATTTATCCCGATGGCTGGGTGAGGCGGCCTGGCAGCCGATTGCTGCGGAGTTTCCTGAACTGCCGGAAATTTCCGCTGCGAATGACATTAACGAGCTGATCACATCGCATCCGGCAATCATTGTTGAAAACGCAAAACTAGAAGCCGGCAGACAGGGCTCAGCGATAGCGAAACAGCAATATAAACCGGGCTGGGGTCTGTCTTTGGAATACCGCAAGCGCTTTGGTGAAAATCCGGATAACAGTGATCGTGCCGACATGATGGCAGCGATGGCAACGCTGGACATTCCACTGTTTACCGAAAAACGCCAGGACAGACGCGTCGCCGCCAGCGAGGAAAAAGTTTCCGCCGTACGATGGGCGCGTGATGATCAGTTGAGAAAGCTGAAACAGATTTATGACCGTGCCCGGGCCAGATTAAAAGGTCTGGATAAACGTCGTCGTAACTATAAAGATGATCTGATCAGGTCCGCTGAAAGCAACACGAAATCAGCACTTAAAGCCTATCAAAGTGGGGTCACGGAATTCACCAGTTTAATGCGTGCACACATTACCGAGCTGGATATCCGGCTGTCGGATTTACGTGTGCGGGTTGATCGTTCACTGGCTATTTCGCAGTTGCTGTATATCTCGGGAGATGAGAAATGAAAAAAATTATTTATCTGTTAGCAGGCGCTTTAGCAGCACAATGTTTAATGATACAGACGGTAATCGCTGCTGAAGAATCTGAAAAAGAGGTGCTTTACTGGGTTGCGCCGATGGATCCGAACTATCGAAGGGATGAGCCGGGCCAATCACCTATGGGCATGGATCTGGTGCCCGTTTATGCAGATGAAGATACAGGCGATGGTGATACCATAAAGATCTCGCCCGAGGTGGTGCAAAACCTCGGCGTGCGCACCACCAAAGCTGAAATGTCCAGGCTCTGGCGCGGCATTGATACCGTTGGTTATGTCGATTTTGATGAGTCCAAATTAAGTCATATTCATCTGCGCACCGAAGGCTGGATCGAGAATCTGGTGGTGCGTTCAGAAGGCGAGCGCGTTAAAAAAGGCGAGCGCCTGTTCGACTTTTATTCGCCCCAGTTGGTCAATGCGCAGGAAGAATTTGTACAGGCTTTATCGGCAGGCAACAAGGGTTTGATAGCCGCCTCCAGTGAGCGGCTGTTAGCACTGGGCATTTCCACTGACCAGATTGAAAGCTTACGCAAGACGCGAAAAACAAGTCAGAATATTTCTGTCTATGCACCGCAAGACGGCGTGGTCTCATCCTTGCCGGTGCGCGAAGGCATGTTTGTTAAATCTTCGATGAAGGTGATGAGTCTGGCGGATCTATCCAGTGTTTGGTTGCTGGCCGAGGTGTTCGAAAGACAGGTTGACTGGGTTTCGCTGGGCGACACAGCACAGGTCACGCTGTCTTATCTGCCGGGGCAGAAATGGGAAGGTCAGGTTGAATATATCTATCCCAGTCTCGACCCTAAAACCAGAACGTTGAAAGTGCGTTTACGTTTCGATAATCCCGAAGAAGCATTGAAGCCCAATATGTACGCCAATGTGAAAATATTCGGCGGTGCAAAAAATAATGTTCTGGTTATTCCCATGGAAGCATTGATTCGCAGCGGGCGTAATGAGCGCGTCATCATTGCACTGGGTGAAGGCCGTTTTGCTGCACGTTCCGTGAAAGCGGGTATCGAAAGTGGCGAGTGGGTGGAGATTGTCAGCGGCCTGAAAGCCGGTGATGAAGTGGTGGTCTCCGGGCAGTTCCTGCTTGATTCAGAAGCCAGCAGCAAGGCCAGTTTCAGGCGTATGTCACAGCCCGATGAGATGGAGATGGCACCATGATTAAAGCAATAATTAACAGTTCAATTGATAACCGTTTCATCGTGTTGCTGCTGACGGTAATGCTGGTAGGCGCCGGTATTTATTCGATCAAGCAGATACCCCTGGATGCCATTCCCGATTTGTCTGATGTGCAGGTAATCATCAAAACCTCCTATCCGGGGCAGGCGCCGCAGGTGGTTGAAGATCAGGTTACCTATCCGCTCACCACCACCATGCTTTCGGTACCCAAAGCAGTGAACGTGCGCGGCTACTCGTTCTTCGGCGATTCGTATGTCTATGTGATTTTTGAAGACGGCACCGATCTCTACTGGGCGCGCTCGCGGGTGCTGGAATATCTCAGCCAGGTTGCCGGCAAACTGCCCGCCGATGCGCGGTCTGAACTCGGACCCGATGCCACCGGCGTGGGCTGGGTTTATGAGTACGCGCTGGTTGATCGCACTGGCGGCCATGATCTGTCCCAACTGCGCAGTATCCAGGACTGGTTTCTAAAATATGAATTGCAGACTGTACCCGGTGTTTCCGAAGTGGCCACGGTCGGCGGTATGGTCAAGCAGTATCAGGTAGTGCTCGACCCCAACAGTTTGCGCGCTTATGATTTTTCCATCGCCCAGGTTAAAAAAGCGATTGCGCGCGGCAGTCAGGAAACGGGTGGTTCGGTGATCGAAATGGCCGAAGCGGAATACATGGTTCGTGCCACCGGTTATATCGACTCTGAGCAAGATCTTCGCCATATCCCACTTGGCGTGAATGAACGCGGCGCGCCCATACTATTAAAAGATGTCGCCCAGATTCGTCTCGGCCCGCAGTTACGGCGTGGCATTACCGAACTGGACGGCGAGGGCGAAGTCGTCGGCGGTATCGTGGTGATGCGTTATGGTGAAAATGCGTTGTCGACGATTGCCGGCGTGAAAGCCAGGCTCGATAAGCTGGCCAAAGGCCTGCCCGAAGGCGTGGAAATCATCGAAACCTATGATCGCTCCGCGCTGATCAATCGTGCGGTCGATAACCTGAGCAACAAACTGCTCGAAGAATTTATTGTAGTGGCACTGGTGTGTGCACTATTTTTGTTTCATCTGCGTTCTGCGCTGGTTATTATTCTTTCTCTACCGGTGGGAATTTTAGCCGCATTTATAATTATGGAACGCATGGGCATCAACGCCAACATCATGTCGCTTGGGGGTATTGCCATTGCCATTGGCGCCATGGTCGACGCCGCTATAGTCATGGTTGAAAACGTCCACAAGCATTTTGAGAAAACCGAAGTCACCGACGACAATCGCTGGGAAATAATCCGCCGAGCGGCACTTGAAGTCGGGCCACCGTTGTTTTTCTCATTACTTATTATTACCCTGAGTTTTTTACCCGTGTTCACCCTGCAAGCACAGGAAGGGCGAATGTTTGCACCGCTGGCCTACACCAAAACTTTTGCCATGGCCGCCGCCGCAGCTCTGTCGATTACGCTGGTGCCAGTGCTGATGGGCTATTTTATTCGCGGGAGGATTACGCCGGAAAATAAAAATCCGGTGAACCGGGTGTTGATAGCCGTTTACCGGCCCGCTATCAATTTCGTGCTCAAAGCGCCTATGAAGATATTGGCATTTAGCATTCTGCTGGTGCTGTTAGGGCTGTGGCCGCTAACGCAGATCGGCTCGGAATTCATGCCTGATCTCGATGAAGGCGATCTGCTGTACATGCCGACCACCTATCCGGCCATCTCCATCGGCAAGGCGCAGCAGCTATTGCAGCAGACCGACAAACTGATCATGACGGTGCCCGAAGTTAAACGCGTATTTGGCAAAGTGGGCAGGGCGGAAACCGCCACCGATCCGGCGCCGCTGACCATGATTGAATCCACCATTCAGCTCAAGCCGCGAGACCAATGGCGCGAGGGCATGACCATCGAAAAACTGAAACAGGAGCTGAACCAGCGTATTCAAATTCCCGGCCTGACCAACGCCTGGGTGATGCCGATCAAAAACCGCATCGACATGCTGGCCACCGGCATCAAGACCCCAGTGGGCATTAAAGTTGCGGGGGCTAATCTGGCCACCATTCAGCAGATTGGCGAGCAGATTGAAACGGTCATTCAGGATGTGCCCGGCACGGCTTCGGTGTATTCCGAGCGCGTCGCTTCAGGTCGTTATGTGCTAATCGATATCGACCGCCTGGCGGCTGCCCGTTTTGCGCTCAACATCGCCGATGTGCAGGAAGTGGTGCGGCTTGCGCTGGGCGGCATGCAGGTGGCGCAAACCGTGGAAGGGCTGGAACGCTATCCGATCAATATCCGCTATCCGAGGGATGTCCGCGACTCGCTGGAAAAACTGCGCAACCTGCCAATTGTGACCCCGACCGGCGCGCATATTCCTCTGGCGGAAGTCGCCGACATTCGCATAGATAGCGGCCCCGGCATGATCAAAACCGAGAACGCCCGGCTCAACGGCTGGATTTATATCGACATAGAAGGCCGCGATCTGGGCTCCTACGTGGCGCAGGCGCAGCAGGCAGTAAGTGACAATATTGAGCTGCCACCGGGCTATTCCATCGCCTGGTCGGGGCAGTATGAGTATATGGTTCGAGCCAAAGAACGTTTATCAACAGTTGTTCCTATCACTTTGATAATTATAGTTTTGTTACTGTACTTGAGTTTCAGGAATATCGCCGAAGTACTGATCATCATGGGCACACTACCGCTTGCGCTGGCGGGCGGCCTGTGGCTACTGTATGCGCTGAATTACAATATGTCCGTGGCCGTCGGCGTCGGTTTCATTGCCCTGGCCGGCGTCGCCGTGGAAATCGGCGTGATCATGCTGGTCTATCTGAATCAGGCATACGCCGTCCAGGTCCAAGCTGCCGAAAAAAACAATCAGCATTTAACCATCGAAAATATCCGTTCAGCCGTAATCGAGGGCGCTTTATTAAGAATACGCCCTATAATGATGACGGTGTCAGCGATCATTGCCGGCTTATTGCCAATCATGCTGGGCAGCGGCACCGGCTCAGAAGTCATGCGCCGAATTGCCGCGCCTATGGTGGGCGGCATGTTGAGTGCCATACTCCTGACTTTAGTGGTGCTGCCCGCCGTGTTTTTGGTCTGGAAAAGTAGATTGCTGGTGCGTGATACGGGTAAATTAGTCAAATAACAAGGCCGAAAAGTTATAGATTCCCTGCGTGTTAACGAAGCCGAATTTGAAGCATGCCGAGCGATTCCATAGACTACGCTATCATGGAAAAGTCGATAACACAGTCGTCATATCGGTCGATATTGGCTAGAGCGATGTCAGCTGATGGGCAACATACAGGACATTGGCGTAGCCAATTTGATGAACAATACCCTGATCGGCGCTCATTGAATCCGATGCTGAAAATAACTGCTATATTCGAGTCGAATCAAGACGCGGATTTTAGTCATAAGTGCGCCACGTTGTAAAAAGTGGGCCAGTGGTACACTCACCGGTCGACTAAAACACAA
>JAVVEE010000086.1:0-9506 GCA_032251315.1 Gammaproteobacteria bacterium | reverse complement strand
CGTCTTGATTGAAGGGTATCCTTTCCATGTAATTCAATAATAACTTCGATGTAACGATTGATCACGAGGGTGATATAAGCGTGATCGTTACCAACGAAAACGAATAACAGCGTGTGTAGATTTAATTATATTCACAGCTGAATGCAGATAAAAACCTAAAAAAACTATCTGCGAAAAAACGCGAAAGGCGCGAAGAAAACGCTTTTAATCATTAGCTTTTTTCGCGTCCTTGGTGTTCTTCGCGGATCAAGCCTTTGCACTTATCTGTGTTCATCTGCGGACTCAATTTTTCATGTTTTTAATTCCAGCCGCACAGACGCAATGTCGGTGCCCACACAACTAACCCTGAAACCAGACAGGCACAATTTGAAAGGCATATGCTGTAGAGATGATAGAGAACCTCCGCCTGCTCGCATTGGCCTACATTCTTTAACCGCGGACCGAGCATCATCCAGTGCCGCCACAAGTTCATGGGCCGAGATGTTCGTGCCTTTATCTACAGCCAGCAGCCTTTCCCTCTATGGACATTTGCAGCCAGAGCTAAAGGCGTTATTATTATGAAAAGGTCGTTCCCTTTAATTCCGAAAAATCATTACAGCAGGCTTAATCATGAACAAGCATTCAGATTTTCTAAAAAAAGTAGAAAGTTTCAATGAGAAATACGCTTCGATTTTTATCAACTGCGAGCTTGAGCCGCTGGTTATGCCGTTCTGGTCCTGGCAGGAAATTCAGGATGGTCTGAGCCTGAGGCAGGACTGGGAAGTTGACACTAACTTAATTCCCTTTTACGGTGACTGGCACGACCTGTTTTGCCTGAATGAAAGCACAGATGACATTATTGCGCTGGATGATAATCGGGAAGTGGTGTGCCAGTGGGCATCCATTGATGATTTTATGAGCTGCTTATCTGAAAAAGAAGTTCATTTTGATGATGAGATAGAGATTATCAGGTCATCCGCTGTGAAAAACCCTCATAACTCCAGAAAAAAACATTAGTGCATTCATGCCTTCGCAGCACGCAGCTCGAGGGTATGAATGCTCGCGCCGACCGTTCGCCGATATGTAAAAAAAGCCGTTAATCTTTTATCACTGTTCGGCTTCGATGCTGCTGACAAAAACCGCCATCACCGTATCGTGGATCGCACCACAGAACTTGACCTTGCTGGTTATACGTTCACAAATTATCCGGCAAGCCATATACTACGCACCCGAACAATTTCCGGTTTTCTTTGCCGGCTCATAATCAGGATCAGCGACTATGCCCGAACAACGAAACACCACCATTAGCCTTCTGGCCATCTCCCTGATTATTATCGCACTGATTATTGCAGCACTTCTGTTCTGGAAAACCCCCTTTCAGGAAACACCGCCGCCACCGAGCCTGCCACCTGCTGTGATCGCCTCGACGCAGGTGCAACAGGAAAGCTGGCAGCCGTCACTGCAGGCTGCCGGCTCACTGGTGGCGATTAACGGTATTGATGTCAGCACCGAAGTTAACGGCATTATCAGTGAGATTGTTTTCAGTTCCGGCCAGCAGGTTGAAGAGGGTGAGATACTGGTTCGGCTGGATGACTCTGTCGACAGGGCTGCACTGGAAGCATTGCGCGCGGAAAGCAAACTGGCGCAGATACAATTTAGCCGCTCTCAGGATCTGCTGAAAAAACGCGTGATTCCCAAATCGGAATTCGATGAAGCGGAAGCGCGCTTCGATGCCTCCATGGCACGGCTCAATCAACAGGAGTCGATAATCAAGCGCAAGGTAATTCGTGCGCCCTTCGCCGGTCTGGCCGGCATACGCCAGGTTGATCTGGGCCAGTTTGTCGAGGCCGGTATGCCTATAGTCAGCTTGCAGGCGCTCGATCCCATCTACGCGGATTACAATCTGTCGGAGCGCTATTTAAGCCGAATTGAAACCGGCCAGCCGGTGACGCTGCAACTGGACGCATTCCCCGAGCGGGAATTCAATGGTGAGATCAGCGCGTTGAATCCCGGTGTTGATACCGGCACCCGCACCATGAAAATTCGTGCCACCTTACAGAACCCCGACAAGCTCATGCGCCCCGGCATGTTCGCCCGGGTTGAAACCATCACCGATGAGGCACGCACCGTACTAACCCTGCCGCGCACGGCCATCAGCTTTAATACTTACGGCAATTTCGTTTTTGTGATTAACGAGTCCGAAGAGGGTGCGCTCACGGTTAAACGCACCCTGGTGGAAACCGGTGAAATACGCGAAGGACGGGTTGCCATTATCGGTCTGCCGGTTGATACACGAGTGGTGCGCACCGGTCTGATAAAACTGCGTGACGGCATGGCGGTTAAGGTCGACAATCAGGTCGAGCTCGATGACAGCGAGATTACCGGCGAATGAAATTCACCGACATTTTTATTCACCGCCCGGTTCTGGCAACCGTGGTCAGCCTGCTGATTCTGCTGATGGGTATGCGCTCACTCGGCCTGCTCGAGGTGCGCCAGTTTCCAGTCATCAAGAACACCGTGATTACGGTCACCACGCCATACCCCGGTGCCAGCTCCGACCTGGTGAAGGGCTTTATTACCACGCCCCTGCAACAGGCGATATCCGAAGCCAACGGTATCGATTTTATCTCCTCCACCAGCTTACAGGGCGCTTCCCAGATCGAAGTGCAGATGCGCCTCAACTACGATCCCAATGCCGCCATCGCCGAAATTCAGGCCAAGGTCGCCAGTAAACGTGGTGAATTACCCGCCGAAGCGCTGGATCCGATCATCGAATCCTCCACTGGCGACAGCACGGCACTGATGTATCTGGCCTTTTTTAGCGAAACCATACCGCGACCGCAGATCAGTGATTACGTCTTACGCGTAGTGCAGCCGCAATTGCAGGCTCTGCCCGGCGTCGCCAAGGCGCGGCTGTTTGCCTCTCAGTTTGCCATGCGCATCTGGCTCAACCCGCAGCGTATGGCGGCGTTAGGCGTGACCGGTGAAGATGTGGTGAATGTGCTGCGCGAGAATAACTATCAGGCAGGTGTCGGCTCCACCAAGGACAAATACCTGAGCATCAACCTCACCGCCACCACTGACGTCAATGATCCGGAAAATTTCCGCAAACTGGTGATACGCAGTGAGGATGGCGTACTAGTGCGCCTGCAGGATATCGCCGAAGCTGAACTGGGTGCCGACGATTACGACACTACCACCTGGTACAAGGGCATCCCCTCGGTGTTCATCGCCATTGAGCAGTCGCCGGGCGCCAACCCAATCACCGTTGCCGATGCGGTGAACCAGCTCATTCCCAAAGTGGAGGCGCAGTTACCGCAGGGGCTACAGGTGAAGGTGCCCTACGACGCCAGCCAGTTTATCAAGTCGTCCATCTCGGAAGTGTACAAAACCATCATCGAAGCGGTGCTGATCGTGCTGCTGGTCATCTACCTCACGCTGGGTTCGGTGCGCGCAGCCCTAATCCCCGCAGTCGCAGTACCGCTGTCGATGGTGGGCGCCGCCTTTGTGATGTACCTGCTTGGTTATTCACTCAACCTGCTCACGCTACTGGCCATGGTGCTGGCGATCGGCCTGGTGGTGGATGATGCCATCATCGTGGTGGAAAACGTGCATCGCCATATCGAACAAGGTGAAAGCCGCATACAGGCCGCGATCAAGGGCGCGCGAGAACTGGCCGTCCCCATTATCGCCATGACCACCACCCTGCTCGCGGTCTATGCGCCCATTGGATTTATGGGCGGCCTCACCGGTGCCCTGTTCATCGAGTTCGCCTTCACCCTCAGCGGCGCGGTGCTGATCTCCGGCGTGGTGGCACTCACTCTCTCGCCCATGCTGGCATCACGGACATTAAAAGAGCACGGTAACGAAGGCGGATTTGAGCAGCGGGTGGAAAAAGTTTTTAACTGGCTGGCCGATGCCTACGGTCGTGTTTTACACAAAGTGCTAGGCAGCGTATCGATTATGGTGGCACTGGGCGTGCTCATCCTGTTTTCCAATTACATGATGTATACCAACAGTAAAAATGAGCTGGCCCCCGATGAAGATCAGGGCATCCTGTTTTTCAACGCCAGCGGCCCGCGCACCGCCACGCTGGAATATCTCGAAGCTTACGGTGAACAGATTCAAAGCGGCTTCGAAACCTTCCCTGAATACAACGACAGTTTTTATATTCTGGGCCGCTCACCGGGGCAGATTTTCGGCGGCTTCAAACTCAAGCCGACGGAAGAGCGCGAGCGCTCCCAGAAGGAGATCCAGCAGCCCCTGTTCGGTATGCTTAGTGGGGTCGCCGGTTTCAATACGTTTGTATTCCCCCGCCCCAGCATTCCCACGCCCTCGCGCGGCGCACCGCTGCAATTTGTCGTCACCACCGATCGCAGTTATGAGGAGCTGGTGGAAGTGGCCGATCAGCTGCTCGGCCAGGCCATGGCCAGTGGGCAATTCATGTTTCTGCAAAAATCCATTGATATCGACCGCCCCACCATCAGCATCGAAATCGATCGCGACCGGGCAGGTGATCTGGGCATCAGCATGGCCAGTATCGGCCGCAACCTGGGCACCTTGCTCGGCGGCGGCTACGTCAATCGCTTCAGCATGGAGGGTCGCAGCTATAAAGTGATTCCGCTGGTATCCCGCGATTTCCGCCGCGATGCCGAGATGCTGAAAGATTACTATGTACGCAGTGCCAGCGGTGATCTGGTACCCCTGTCCACCATCGTTACCATGAAAGAATCGGTAGAACCCACCAGTCGCACCCAGTTCCAGCAACTGAATTCACTGGTAATTCAGGGCGTCACCAGCGGCGATGTCGCGCTGGGCGATGCGCTCGACTACATCACCGGACTGGCGGAACAGAATTTACCCAAAGGATACGGTTACGATTATCTGGGCGATTCCCGCCAGTACGCAAAAGAGAGCTCAGCGCTTACCGTGACCATGCTAATGTCCCTGCTGGTAATCTACCTGGTGCTGGCCGCGCAGTTTGAAAGCTGGCGTGACCCGGCGATTATTCTGGTCTCCGTTCCCCTCGCCACCGCCGGCGCCCTGCTCTTCATCGTATTTGAAGTTAACGCCCTGTCGCTGAACATTTATACCAAGGTCGGGCTGATTACCCTCATCGGCGTGGTGGCGAAAAATGGCATCCTCATCGTCGAATTCGCCAACAACCTGCAAATCAAGGAACGACTGTCTAAACGCGCCGCCGTAGAAAAAGCCGCCATGATTCGACTGCGCCCCATTTTCATGACCACCGTGGCACTGATCGTCGCCATGGTTCCGCTGTTAATGGCCACCGGTGCCGGCGCGGTCAGCCGCTTCCACATCGGCCTGACCATCGCCGCCGGTCTGGGCATTGGCACCTTCTTTACCCTCTTTATATTACCCGCGTTCTATATATTGATGGCCAAAGATCACAACCCGGAACAGGCTTGATGTTTTCGCGGGCTTCATGAAAAATTTTTAGTCCACAGAGAACGCAGATAAAAGTAACTGCTTAATCCGCGAAAAACGCGAAGGACGCGAAGGACGCGAAGAAAACCTTTTGGATTTTTAGCTTTTTTCGCGTCCTTGGCGTTCTTCGCGGACAGTCTTTTAGCTTTTACATCTGCGTTCATCTGCGGACTAAATTTTTTACGTTTAAAGCATTCACTTGCAGATTAAATTTTCATGCCTTTATTTCAACCGCATGGGCACAAGAACGGTATCCATGCTAAAAAACGAGTTTATAAGCGATCATGAAAGACCGGAACATACCTTTGCACCTTAGTGCAGCCGCTGCCGACACCTGCCCGCAAGAGTCAATAGCCTCTCCTCATCTTCATCGGTGGCGGGCATGAAATATGTTGGTGCCCATGTCAGTGCCGCCGGTGGCGTCGAAAACGCGCCGCTGAATGCCGCCAAAATCGGCGCGAGGGCTTTCGCCCTGTTCATTAAAAATCAGCGCCAGTGGCTGGCTAAACCTTTGAGCGATGACAGCATCGCCGCCTTCAAGGACAACATGGTGGAATGTGGCTTCGCCCCGGAACATGTTTTGCCGCACGACAGCTATCTGATTAATCTGGGTCATCCGGAAAAAGCGGCGCTGGAAAAATCGCGTCTGGCTTTTGTTGATGAGATGCAGCGTTGCCGGCAACTGGGGCTGCCACTGCTCAACTTTCATCCGGGCAGCAATCTGAAAAAAATCAGCGAGGAGCAGTCGCTGGCCCTGGTAGCTGAATCGATTAATCTGGCACTGGATGAATGCGAAGGCGTGACCGCAGTGATCGAAAACACCGCCGGTCAGGGCAGCAATCTGGGTTACAAATTCGAACATTTAGCCGACATTATTGCGCAAGTTGAAGACAAATCCCGCATCGGCGTCTGTATCGATACCTGCCACACTTTCACCGCCGGTTATGATCTACGCAGCACCACTGACTGCGAAAACACCTTTGCTGAATTCGATCGTCTGGTCGGCTTTCAGTATTTGCGTGGCATGCATCTAAACGGCTCGAAGGCCGCCTTCGCCAGCCGGGTCGATCGCCACCACAGCCTTGAACAAGGCGAACTCGGCCTGGATGTTTTTCGCTTCATCATGAACGATGTCCGCTTTGATAATATCCCCATGGTGCTGGAGACCATAGATGACAGCATCTGGGCGCAGGAAATCGAACTGCTTTACAGCCTTGAACAGCAGCCGTAATGAATATAGTTGCACGATAAATTCATTAACTCATTATTGCTGATTATTTTTATGTTAGACCGTGTGAACTAAATTTGCATGACGATTGAAGGGGATGTATAAATATTTTTTGAAAAGAACTCTTAGTCATGTAATTTGAACAATTCATTATCCCTGCTTATATAATGTTTTTATCCTGATTTATTGGCGTTATTCATACAAATCGCATCATTATTATGATCTTTTTTTAAAGATACAGATCATATTTAAAAAAACAAATCAAAAGTATAGTTATCATGCATCTATATTTTACCTTTAATGTTTTTTCTTAAAACAATTTCCTTTAAAACTTTATCCATTAAAAAAATACATACTATTCCTTAATTGCTTGAGATATACATCTATGTTTACATGATGTGATAAATTCTTAAAAAAAGGTTAAATCTTATGCGTCTTATACTTCCGCTGCTGATCCTGTCAGTTTCATCCGTCGCCACGGCCTCACCCTCAATCTCTGGTGGCATCTGGGCTAATTATCGTTACACCACCGACTCCGATTTCAGTTCGGCCGCATTCAACGAAGAACTCGATAATGAAACTCTCGGTGATGTTGCCGATGAAGCTTTGATTCTTTATGTCGATGACCGACAGGAAGGAAGTCCCTGGTCGATTTCTGCTGAAATGCGTTTCGGTCCGGGAAGTTTCACTCAGCCGACTAACAACTCCACGGGCGATACCTTTGGGTTGCATAAGGCCTGGATCGGATATGGCATTAGCGAGACCCGTAACATCAAGCTGGGTAAAAGTCAGATGCCCTTTGGCTGGAAGACGGTCAACTTCTGGCCGGGCGATCTCCTGCTCGGCGGCTATGGTGACCAGATGGATGTGGGTGTGAAATACAGTGAGACCGGCGAAAGCATAAAGTACCAGGTAGCCTATTACCATGCTGATGACTGGGGCGAAACCAGCACTGATACCATGGATGACAATGGTCACTGGGGCTCTTCTGAAACCTATCGCAAAGTACAGACTTTTGTTGGCAATGTCGATTTTCGAGTTGCTGACCAGCAGTGGATAGGCGTCTCACTGCAGAGCGGCGGGCTGCAGGATCTTGTTCCGCTCTCTCCCCCAGCGCTAGCAACTCCAGATCCAGCAGCGTCAGAGATCAGCGGTGACCACAGTGCCTGGAATGTTCACTACGACGGCACTTTCGATAAGCTTTCAGTAAAAGCGCAGTGGCTTGATGTCAGTCGTGACATTCCCGGCTCGACTACCGAAATCAAGAACCAGCGCGTGGCTGTAAATCTTGGCTATGCGGTAAATGAGCGCTGGTTTACCTATATCGACGCTACCTGGGCCGACACCGATACGACCGGTAACACTGCTGATGCGGTCACCGCATTCGCGCCAGGCGCCCGCTACAAATATGGACCGGGCTGGATTTATATCGAATACCTGGCCAGCACCGGCGACATTGGCCGCGATGGTGACATTTATGAAGCCGATTTCGATGCCTTTTACACGTCGATTGATTACTACTTCTGATAATAATAAATCCATCGTTTCATCCCGCATTCAGATCATCAGGCCGAAGCGGGGTGAAACTTTGATACGGAATTGTTAAGCAACCAAAGAGGCGTTAACTGTATGTTCAAAAAAATAATGGTCCCGGTGGATCTGGCGCATCTGGATGCGCTGGAGAAAGCCCTTACCGTCGCTGCCGATATGGCACGGCATTACGACGCGCCTCTGTGCTATGTCGGCGTGACAACTTCTCAGCCCAGTGCGGTGGCACGCACGCCGGAAGAATATAAAGAGAAGCTCTTAAAATTCGCCGGCGAGCATGCCCCCGATAACGGACACCCACCGACTGCGGCGGTTTATAACAGCCACGATCCGGTCACTGACCTTGATGAGATACTGCTACAGGCCATCAAAGATTCAGAAGCGGATCTGGTGGTGATGGGCACCCATCTGCCCCACCATATTGATGCGATTATGCCGGCTAATGGCAGTAAAGTGGCCGCGCACAGCAACGTCTCGGTCTTCCTTGTACGTCCGTAAGACTTCATACCAAATAAATAGAGAGACTCATGGAAAACAAACCTGAACTAGATGATCACACTCCCTCCATTGGCGTTCCGGCACCGGAAGGTGCTGCAAACCTGATCGATACCGATTACCAGATTGGCCAGGACAATTACAGCACCAGTAAATTCGGCGTCAGCATCGACATCCACAGTGCCGTCTTCGCTTTTTCCTCACTGTTTATTCTGGCCTTCGTCATTATCACTCTGGCACTGCCGGATGTGACCGGCCCGATGTTCAACGACATGCGCGGCTGGGTCACGAGCAATCTTTCCTGGTTCTTTTTGCTGGCGGGGAATATCTTCCTGTTAGCCTGCCTGGTACTCATTGTTTCGCCGCTAGGCAAAGTACGCATTGGCGGCGCCGAAGCCGCAGCGGATTTCTCTTACATCTCCTGGTTTTCGATGCTGTTTGCCGCAGGCATGGGTGTAGGCCTGATGTTCTACGGCGTGTCTGAACCGTTGACCCACTACTCCACTTCATTGGGTGGCATCACCATGGGCGACGCCGGAGTGCGCACCGACTGGGCGCCTCTGGGTGCCGCTGCAGGGGATCAACAAGCCGCAATGCGCCTGGGTATGGCCGCGACTATCTTCCACTGGGGCCTGCATCCGTGGGCAATCTACGCCATCGTGGCGCTTTCCCTGGCCATTTTTTCCTACAACAAGGGCCTGCCCTTGACGGTACGCTCAATCTTTTACCCCATACTGGGTGAGCGCATCTGGGGATGGCCCGGACATATCATCGACATTCTGGCGGTGTTTGCAACGCTGTTCGGCCT
>JAVVEE010000085.1:0-9648 GCA_032251315.1 Gammaproteobacteria bacterium | reverse complement strand
GGCTGTCTGTAGCCTTCCGGAATTTCAAACAGGCCGCCAAAACCGCCGATGCTGCCCATGACGCCGGGGCGTCTGGTGCTGGCGACGCTGCCGCGAATTTTCTCGATTAGCTGGTTGCCGGCATCGATATCGACCCCGGCATCGCGGTAACTGAGGGAGGGAGAGCTGTTCTTGCTGGGAATGTTATCCGACATGGGGTTAAAACCGGTTTTTGTGGGCGATTAGTGCATCGCGATGTTTTGATGGTTTAATAGAGCATTTTAATGGTGTGATATTGTACACGCTCCTTGCTGCGTGATTGTATAATCTATCGAAATAATCCTCTAGTTAATAATAGTGTGTCTATGGTTTCTCAAAAAACAAGTAATCTTACCGGCTCAAAATCGAAAACAGGGCTGACAATACTCCTACTCGCCTTCTGGGTATGCCTGTTGTCTCCGATGTCTGCCTCTGCGGTGGCGGTTGCAGGGCTGTTTGAAGTCCGGATGACCGTTCTCAATGAAAGCAGCGAGGTTCGGCGTAAGGCGTTGAATGATGGCCTGGTCGAAGTGCTGATCCGGGTTTCCGGTGATAGCGAACTGCTGCAAAAAATCGAGCTGCCCCCGGCTGACGATTACGTGCAGCGGTTTGAGTATTCGGAGCATGATGCTGCGCAGAGCGGCGGCGTGGCGGGTGAAAAATTACAACAGCTCTGGGTACGTTACAACGCGACCAGGGTACTGGATTTTCTGCGCCGGCAGAACATTCCTATCTGGGGCGAACATCGCAGTCAGGCGGTGATATGGCTAGCGGTACGCGATGGCGGGCAGCGCTATATTCTGAAAGAGAGCGATAAATCGCCGATTAAAAACAGCGTCGAGACGGCTTTCAGTCGCCGCGGTATCCCGGCCATCTGGCCGAAAAATGATGAAGCCGACCAGCAGACCATTCGATTCGCGGATGTCTGGGCAGGTTTTGCCGAACCCCTGCAAAAAGCCTCAAAACGTTACTCAGCGGGATCTATTATCGCCGCCAATCTGGGCTGGACAGGTACTGAGTGGAAAGGTGAATGGTCATTATTAATGGCTGGTGAGCTTGAAAAATGGAGCCTGAGCGGCCCTGATTATGCCGGCCTGGTTACAAAAGCCGTTGATTTGATCGCCGATACTATGGGGCAAAAATTTGCGGCACTGGAATCTTTCGGTGTCTCGCAGCAGAAAACGGTGATGATGGAAATAGATAGGGTCAGAAGTGTGGAGGCCTTCCGCGCTATTGAAAACTATCTGTCCAGCCTGTCGGCCGTGCAGTCGGTTCAGCTTTCGCAGGTGGGGCCTGAGCGGGTATTTTTCGAGCTTGCGCTGCGCACCAAAGTTGATGATCTGATCAACCTGATTCAGTCGGGTTCGGCGCTGGCCCGGCTTCCCGACAGGATTGTCACGCTGCCTGTTGATGAAAGCATTGCCAATACTGATGCGGTTGCAGCTACGGTTACGCCGGCTGAGGATGTTGAGACGAAATCTATAGCCGTTGATCCCGGCACTGAAACTGCAGTAATCACGGCTGCCGGCACCGTGGCGCAACCTCCTGCTGTGGTGCAACGAACCATCTATCGCTTCGAGTTGCGTTAGTCGTGTCGCTGTCCAGCAAGGTGGATCAAACATTCAGACAGTTGCCGCTGCATTTCGGTGTGCGCAATGTGCTGAGTTTCGATACGCTGGTGGCGGGTGCTAACGCGGTGGCGGTGGGTATTGTGCGGCAATGTGCCCAGGGCGAGGGTGAGAAACAGATCTACATCTGGTCGACCGAGAGTGAAGGCAAGGGCGGCGGAAAAAGTCATTTGTTACAGGCAGCCTGCCATCTGGCGGCAAAAAATCACCGCACGGTGTGTTATCTGCCTGCCGCAGAAATTCTCAATCTGCCGGTGCAGGTGCTCGATGAGCTGGAGCAGCTGGATCTGGTCTGTCTGGATGACATTGAGTTGATGGCGCAATCGCCCAACTGGGAAGAGGCACTGTTCGATTTGATCAACCGTATGCGCGAATCGGGCAACAGCCTGTTGCTGGCGGCATCGGTCTCGCCGGAAGCCATGGCGGTAAAATTACCCGATCTGCGCTCGCGTCTGGCCTGGGGGCCGGTTTTCCAGCTGCAACCTTTGAGCGATGCCGAGAAGCTCGAAGCCCTGCGCATTCGAGCCGGATTGCGCGGTCTGGAACTGCCCGACAACGTGGCCGACTACCTGATACGCCATTATCCGCGCGACCTGTTCGGCCTGTTCGAACGGCTCGATGTGCTGGACACCGCCGCCATGGCGATGCAGCGCCGACTGACGGTGCCTTTCGTCAAATCCGTTTTAGACGATATTGATAGTTAAATAAAAAACATTCACCGCAGAGGCGCGGAGAAAACCTTAAAAACTATAGGTAAAACCTTAATTAAAAGCTTTTCCTCTGCGTCTCCGCGCCTCTGCGGTAAAAAAGCTTTTATCTATTGTTTTTCTGAATCTACCGCATCTTCTTTCTGTTTTCTTGCGCTCAGCCGGGTGTAGAGGACGGTGCCGACAAAAAACAGCAGGCTGCATGCGGTCACGTAGAGGCCGATCATCAGGGTTTCGTCGGCACCGGCGTACCAGATCCCGATAATAAAATAGAAGATCGCCAGATAAATCGACCAGGCGTGGGTATAGGTTTTGCCGTGGAGCAGGCCGCGCAGGGGGAACATGAGCGGGCCGAGTTGCGTCAGGATGATGAGCGAGATCAGATGCGCTTCGGTCTTGTTGATCAATAGATGCCAGGCGAAAAGTCCGATTATTAATCCGAAATAACCGGTCAGGGTTAGCCAGCGGGAGAGCATGAGATTTGATGTCGACATAAGTTTAATCTTTGAGTTTTTTTGCGGTAGTGGCCACGCGGCGGCCCAGTGCGAGGCAGAGTGCGCGTTCTTCCTGGCTGAGCACATTGTGCTCGCTGTCACTGGTGACCCGGCTGGCACCATAGGGTGTGCCGCCGGTGCGGGTGCTGAGCAGTTCAGTCTGGGTGTAGGGCAGGCCGGTAATCAGCATGCCGTGGTGCAGCAAAGGCAACATCATGGTGAGCAGGGTGCTTTCCTGGCCGCCATGCAGGCTCATGCTGCCGGAAAAAACGGCCGCAGGCTTGTCCACCAGCTTGCCGCTCATCCACAGAGGGCTGGTGCTGTCGATAAAGTATTTCATGGCCGCGGGCATATTGCCGAAGTGGGTCGGGCAGCCCATGACCAGTCCATCACACTCTTCAAGATCCCTGAGGCCGGCGTAGAGTGGGCCGTCATCGGGAATGGTGTTCTCGGTCTGTTCGGTATTGGCCGATACCGACGGCACGGTACGAATGCGCGCCTCCATACCTTCAACCTCCTCGATACCGTGGGCGATGACATTGGCCATTTCGGCGATGGTGCCGCCGGGACTGTAGTATAAAACCAGTATTTCAGACATTTAAAGTATATCCAGAATTTTTTCAGGGGGGCGGCCAATGGTGGCTTTGCCGTTGTGAATAACAATCGGGCGTTCGATGAGAATCGGGTGCTCGACCATGGCCTGAATCAGCGCATCACGGCTCAGGCTCTCATCAGCCAGATTCAGCGCTGTATACGGGGCTTCTTGCTGGCGCATCAGGTTGCGGGGCTCGAGCGAGAGCAGATCCAGGATCTCCCTTAGTTCGTCCACGCCGGGCGGCGCACTCAAATATTCGACAATGTCCGCATTGATGCCCTTGCTTTCAAGCAGTTGCAGGCTGGAGCGACATTTTGAGCAGTTGCGATTCAAATAAATACGTGTTGAACTCATAATTAACTCCTGAATTAGGCTAGAGAAGCTTACTGGAAGTGACGCAGGGGTAAAAGCTAAATGTAAAATTTAGTGTCTGTTTGCAGTATACGGTTACATTCTTAAATTTTTGTGGCTATAATCGGTAGCCAATTGAGACGAATAATAACAATTACTACATTGGAGTATTACATTATGCGAACGACCGCCATGCAAACAACAACGCGACTGCTTTTTGCAGCCCTTTTAAGTCTGGGTCTGATGACAGGTTGCGCAACTACCGGCGAAACAGAAGCCACTGCTGCAGAAGCCATTGTGGCTGCCAAGTCAGCGAATGCAGAAGCCAAGGCTCTGGGTTTTGAGTGGAAACCGACTCAAGGTATTATTAATTCGGCTGAAGCAGCACTGGCAGCAGGCGGCGAAACAGAAGCTAAAACTTTAGCCGATAAAGCCAGAAAACAGGCTGAGAATGCGATAGCGCAAGGAATGCTTGCAAAAGCCAATTGAGACCAACAATAACAATTACTTTTTATACTGGAGTATTACATTATGCGAACAACAGCCATACAAACAACAACACGACTGCTTTTTGCAGCCCTTCTAAGCCTGGGTCTGATGACAGGTTGCGCAACTACCGGTGAAACAGGGCCCACTGCTGCTGAATCCATTGCGGCTGCCAAGTCAGCCAATGCAGAAGCCAAGGCTCTGGGTTTTGAATGGAAACCGACTCAAGGCATTATTGACTCAGCTGAAGCAGCACTGGCAGCAGGCAACGAAGACGAAGCTAAAGCTTTAGCCGATAAAGCCAGAAGACAGGCTGAGAATGCGATAGCACAAGCAAAACTTGCAGAGTCCATGAGCGAAGCTGATAAAGCTGCATTAGCCGGTGCTGAGTCAGACATGTCTGAAGATAAGCAAACAGGTGCAGCGGCAGGTGTAACCAGCTACTCTGTTGTAGGCGGTGATAACCTGTGGAACATTTCAGGCAAAGAGCAGGTTTATGGCAACTCTTACCAGTGGCCACTCATTTATAAAAACAACCGTAACAAAATCAAAGATGCAGACCTGATTTATCCTGGCCAGATGTTTGATATTGATCAAAACGCGTCAGCATCACAGATTGATGCAGCCGTTAATCATGCAAAAACACGTGGTGCATGGTCAGTGGGTGATGTAGAGCAATCTGACCTTGATTATCTGGCTCGTTAATTTGAGTCTGGGCAGGTAAGATTGAAAAAAGGCTCGCTTGCGAGCCTTTTTTTCGACCTGAATATATCGGTCACTGAAATTATTAAATGGAAAATGCTTTGTCCGCTTAAGGAATTATCGACTGTTTATTGGTCAGCTGTTTATGGGGTTGTGGTTGATGTTATGCAAACGCTATTTGATTTCCGGGCAGGTGCAGGGCGTTTTTTACCGCAGCAGTGCACAGCAACAGGCGAATGGCCTTGGCTTGCGCGGCTGGGTGCGAAATTTGCGCGATGGTCGGGTCGAGTTGCTGGCCTGTGGTGACGAGGCCGGTCTCAGTGATTTGGAAAAATGGCTGGAAATAGGCCCGGAATTGGCAAAAGTGTCTAATATAGAGTCAATGAAAGAAACGCCGAAAACGCTTCCCGGTGTTTTTGAAATAAGACCAACCTCATCACTGTGACCATCACAGGGCGAATATTATGAATGCCGTGGTAAAAAATACAATGAATCGCAAGCTGCATGTACACGAAGTTCTGACCTGGCTGGAACAGGATGGAATGGTGACAGCCGATAACGCACACATGTTGCGTATGCTGGCAGAAGGAAAGGCATTCAAGGACAAGCATCCGCTGGAAATCATCGCCGAACGTAATTGGGCGGATGAGAAAAAACCGCGCCATCTGACATTGGACACCTTAACCGAGTGGTTCGCCGAACGTGTAGGACTGCCCTATTTAAGAATCGATCCCCTGAGCGTAGATGTCTCCGGAGTCACCGGGGTGATGTCCTTTGCCTATGCGGAGCGTTTTAATGTGCTGGTGGTCAAGGTGGAGCCGCACTCCATCACGGTGGCCACCGCTCAGCCTTTCGATCGTGACTGGGAAAGCGAACTCAGCCGGTTGCAGAACAAAGAGTTCAAGCGGGTGATAGCCAGCCCGGAAGAGATTCGCCGTTATCGGATGGAGTTTTATACCGTATCGAAATCGGTGTTTGGCGCACAGAATGACATGCAGCCGGGGCCGGGCAATCTACAAAATCTCGAATCGCTCATGGAGCTGGGGCGCGTCGGCAAGCTGGACGCGAATGATCAGCACGTGGTCAATATTGTGGACTGGTTGCTGCAATATGCCTATGACCAGCGCGCCAGTGATATCCATCTGGAGCCGCGCCGTGAAATGAGTATTGTGCGTTTCCGCATTGATGGCGTGCTGCACGAGGTTTATCAGATTCCGACGCCGGTGATGGCGGCGGTATCCAGTCGTATTAAAATTCTGGGGCGCATGGATGTTGCCGAAAAGCGCCGTCCTCAGGATGGCCGCATGAAAACCCGCAACCCGGACGGGCAGGAGATCGAGCTGCGCCTGTCCACCATGCCTACGGCTTTTGGCGAGAAGCTGGTGATGCGTATTTTTGACCCCGAAGTGCTGGTGCGTAATTTTCAGGAACTGGGTTTCAGCGTCAAGGATGATGAAATATGGCAGGCCATGATCCACCAGCCCAATGGCATCATTCTGGTCACCGGACCGACGGGTTCGGGTAAAACCACCACCCTGTACTCGTCGCTCAAGCAGCTGGCCAGGCCGGATGTAAACGTTTGCACCATCGAAGATCCGATCGAGCTGGTCGAACCCGCCTTTAACCAGATGCAGGTGCAGAAGAACATCAACCTGGATTTCTCCAGCGGGGTCAAAACCCTGCTGCGGCAGGATCCGGATATCATCATGATCGGCGAGATTCGTGATATGGAAACTGCTGAAATGGCCATTCAGGCTGCGCTCACCGGGCATCTGGTACTGTCCACCCTGCACACCAACGATGCGCCTTCGGCCATTACCCGGCTGATGGATATCGGCGTTGCGCCCTACCTGATCCAGTCTTCGGTGATTGGGGTGATGGCGCAACGGCTGGTGCGAACCCTGTGTCCGCACTGCAAGCAGCCGGTCGAAATCGATGACGATGTCTGGTGTACGCTGGTCGCGCCCTGGAAATCCAAAAAGCCCGAGACCGCTCAAAAACCGGTAGGCTGTCTGGAATGCCGCAACACGGGTTATCAGGGGCGTATCGGCATCTACGAGATGTTCACCTTCAGCAAGGCGACCAAAAAACTTATCACCGTGAACTGTGATGTCGGAGCCCTGCGCCAGCAGGTGCTCAAAGATGGCCTTATCCCCATGCGCCTCAGTGGTGCCAACAAGGTGGCGAGCGGTGTCACCACCATCGAAGAGGTGATGCGAGTCTCACCACCACCACTGGATGCCTAGGAGGCTGTCATCAGATAAAAGGCACACAAAAAACCTGATTTCTTCTTTATTAGCAAAAGGTTATAATTCAGCTCCAAGTTAATATGGAGTTGATTATGTCTTACTATTTCTCAAAAATTGTTGATGATTCCTTTGATGATGCGATTGAGCGTGTTACCGGTCTGCTGAGTGAAGAGGGCTTTGGTGTACTCACTACCATTGATGTCGCCGGCACATTGAAAAAGAAGCTGGATGTGGATTTCCAGCGTTACACCATACTGGGCGCCTGTAACCCCGGCTATGCGCATAAGGCATTAAGCGCCGAAGACAAAATCGGCACCATGCTGCCGTGTAATGTCATTGTTCAGGAGACGAAGGATGGCAAGACCGAGGTGGCCGCAGTTGATCCGATGGCCTCGATGATGGCGATTGAGAATCCTGCTCTGGGTGCCATTGCCACTGAAGTTCGCGAAAAACTGAAAACCGTGATTGATCGCTTATAAGTCGATTGATTATAAGCATCACTTATAAGCCGATCACTCATAACGGCAGGGTCGCTGGTGATTGTTGTGGTACTAAATTTCCCGGCGACCTGTTCAAGTTTAATTAATATACATACTTACTGGAAACAAATATGGCTCAACCAGAAATTATAATTTATTCAAGCAAATTTTGTGGCTTTTGTGTGGCGGCGGAAAGGCTGTTCAAGAGTAAAGACATTGAATATAAACTTATTAAGGTCGACGAAGATCCTTCCCAGTTTGAGCACATGGTAGAAATTACCGGTCGTCGTACAGTGCCGCAAATATACATTGGTGATTACCACGTCGGTGGCTTTGATGATCTTTCAGCTATCAATCAAACAGGTGAATTAAAAGCCCTGCTTGAATCGAAATAAGTTTTAATCAGACGATTAAAACGCGGAGAGATTAATGAATTACCTGCCCATATTTGTTCAGATAAAACAACGTCCCTGCCTGGTGGTGGGCGGTGGTTCAATCGCTGCGCGTAAAGTCGCGCTGCTGCGAAAAGCGGAAGGCGATGTCACTGTGGTTTCGCCGGAACTGTGTGCTGAGCTGAGCGAGCTGGCTGCAACAGGCAAGATTCAGCATAAAGCCAAAACCTTTTCGGCCGAAGATATGGATGACAGCGTTATCGTCATCGCCGCGACCAATCAGCGTGAAGTTAATCAGCAGGTTTCAGCGCTGGCGCATGAGAAAAAACTGCCGGTGAACGTCGTAGATAATCCGGCTCTGTGCAGTTTTATCATGCCCTCAATGATTGACCGCTCACCGGTACAGATTGCCATTTCAACGGGCGGGGTTTCACCCGTACTGGCGCGACTGATTCGCACTAAACTGGAAGGTACGATTCCCGCCGCTTATGGCAGGCTGGGTGCGCTGGCTGAAAAATTCAGGGATAAAGTCAAAGCGGCATTTCCCAATACCGAAGCCCGGCGTAGTTTCTGGGAAAGCATTCTGGAAGGGCGGGTTGCGGAGCTGGTTTTTACCGGCCACGAAGATGAAGCCGGAGCCTTGCTGGATAAAGCCATTGCCGAAAAATCCGCGCAGCCTGAATTGCCCGGTGAAGTGTTTCTGGTCGGTGCCGGTCCCGGTGATCCCGATCTGTTGACGTTTCGTGCACTGCGTTTAATGCAGCAGGCCGATGTGGTGGTATACGACCGGCTGGTGTCACCTGCGATTATGGAAATGGTGCGCCGTGACGCCGAGATTGTGTATGTCGGCAAAGAGCGTGACAAGCACATCATGCAGCAGGAAAACATTAACCAGTTGCTGGTGCGTCTGGCGAAAGAGGGTAAACGGGTGCTGCGTTTAAAAGGTGGCGACCCCTTCATCTTCGGTCGCGGCGGCGAAGAGATCGAACTGCTGGCACAGGAAGGCGTGGCCTTTCAGATTGTGCCCGGTATTACCGCCGCCAGCGGTTGCGCCTCTTATGCGGGTATCCCCTTAACTCATCGTGATTACGCCCAGTCCTGTGTATTTGTCACCGGTCATTTGAAAGATGGCTCAGTGGATCTCAACTGGAAAGCGCTGGCGCATCCCAATCAGACCGTGGTATTTTACATGGGGCTGCACGGCGCGCCGACCCTGTGCAAAGAGATGGTGGCGCATGGCCTGCCGGGCACCACCCCGGTCGCGCTGGTCGAGCAGGGCACAACCCCGCAGCAGCGTGTTTATATCGCCACGCTGGATACTTTGCTAGACACCATCAAGAGCCGTGACATCAAGCCGCCGACGCTGATTATTGTCGGTGATGTCGTCAATTTGCACGACAAGCTGAAATGGGTGAAAGAGCATCACAGCGAAGATGAAGACAGCGTGTTTGCCTATAAAGGTTAGGTTGAAATTACTATTGAGTTACATGGAAAGGATACCCTTCAATCAAGACGCGCTGAGAATACATCCGTGTACGCTCGGCAGC
>JAVVEE010000084.1:0-9703 GCA_032251315.1 Gammaproteobacteria bacterium | reverse complement strand
CGTTGGCCTGGATAGAAACAGACACATGATGGATAAAATAGATCAACACCCCCACACTCACCACCGCGAGTAGCACACCGAGGGCGACAGACAGATGGGGGACGAAGAGGGTCTCCTCAGCATGGCGGATGGTGCGGAGTACGAGCAGGCAGTACAAGAAGGTAGCGACGAACGTACCGAGTACCATTTGGGTCTTGGTGTCCCGCATAAAACTGCGGAGCAGACGTGGTCCGAGCTGTGACGAGGCAAGCGACAGGGCGACCAGGGTCATCGAGAAGACCACCCCGGCTATGGTGATCATTGAACCGGCGATTGCCCCCAGCAAGGAGCTCGCCCCCTCCGCGCCACCGGTGAAAGTGACACCCCAATTAAGCGTCAACCAGTCCGTCACCGGCGTATCCAAGGCGACGGTTGCGAAGGCCAGGACCATCGCCCCGCTGGCCATGGCTGCGGGAAGAAACCAGAAGCTGGAGTGAACCCGATTCCATGTTTTGAAAACCTGCACTTTCATGACAACGCCTCCTCATTCATTCGCATGTCCTACGGGACTGAAAATATATTAGACGGATACCATAAATAACGCACTATACGTAATTTGTATAGTACGTTTTTATGGTCATGGTGGTTTTGTGCTTTTGGCATGTAGTATGTCCCTTGTGCGTTTTGTAGTATGTGTTACAGATGGGTATCTGTAATCGATGATTCAAGAGATCTTGATCAAGAATGGGTTTCCCGGTTCAGTGGTAATTACATAATTACGCGAATGTATGTATTTTCACGCAGGATCATGGGAACGAGTAATAACAGATTATTAATGCTGGAAGAGTAAAATCAGGATTTCTCACATGTATTCGAGATGCCGGAAACCATCCCTGGATTTATCAACAGCGCATCCTTGCACCACATCATATCCACCAAACTCTACATATTTTCTAGCTTACGCATAGATGCGGGCAGCAACTTCATATCAACCAGAGAAGTGATTAAAGCAGCAACAAATCCGGCGTCTTCATGCAGCATTTTGTAGTACTGAATTTTCATGGTCAGCGCGCTGCCAAAGATGATGGCAATCAAAGTCAGGAATGAGCCGAGTGCCAGCGTGGAGACACCGGTGATGCCCTGGCCGATGGTGCAGCCGAGCGCTAACGTACCACCGAAACCCATGAGTGCGGCGCCGATGACGTGGGTAAAGAAATCTTTAGCACTGTGGAACCATTCAAAGCGGAATGAACGGCTAATCAGCGCCCAGATGAGTGAGCCCAGAATAACGCCGAATACTGAAACCAGACCGAAGGTTAGCAGCGTGTTGTCCAGACCATCTTTAATGTAACCGTAGGTCTGGCCAATCGGGTTGACGAAGGTGAAGGACTGCGAACTGAGGGTGCGACCGGAAGCGGGCTTGCCTTCGTTGTCGTCAGCGAGCATCGCCCAGTTGTCGTAGTAGGAGCTCAGCGTGTGGGTCTCACCAAAGGTTTCGATGTTGACGTTGCTGCTTAAGTGCCAGCCGCCCAGAATCACTGCACCGATGACCAGACCGGCGAGGACATTGTCTTTGCTGCGTCTAAAATCAACGGATTTGAAGACATAAACGAGCAGGGCCAGGCCGATGACCAGACCGCTGAGCAGTCGTGTGATGGCGTTATCTTCGCCACCGATCATGGCGCCGATGTCCTGTTGGGTGGTCAGGTTGATTGAGAGTGGGCGAATCCAGTCGTAGAAGAGGACGCTGAAGAATGTTTTATCGGTACCGGGAAACGGCATGATCATGTAATAGGCGATGATGCCCATGACGGCAAATACCACTACTGATTTTAGGTTGCCGCCGCCGATGCGAATCAGGGTTTTGTTGCCGCAGCCGCTGGCGAAGGTCATGCCGATGCCAAAGAGGAAGCCGCCAATCAGGTTCTCACCAATAATCAGCTGGCTGGCGCGATACGGCGGGAAGGTGTCGCTGACATTCACCATGGCGAAATATTCGAGCAGGGTCACGCCCAGAATGGCGGTGGCGATGGCGAGCATCCAGGCGCGCAGGCGACCGTAATCCTGCATGTTGACCATGTCGGAAACCGCGCCCATGGTGCAGAAGTTGGTTTTGTTGACGACAGCGCCGAGAATGACGGCCAGGATGAATGCACCCCAGAGAAAAAACGAGAGTGCTTCGGGAAAATATTCAAAACTCATGGTGACACCTTATGATCTTATGGGGCCGTCAGAATATAAAGGTTAATTGTAGAATGCAAGTGCCTTTGTGCCATTTTAATGAATTAACACTGTTTTATTTATATAGCGATTCCAGCGGCTGGGCAGGTTCGTGGCGCTGTTCAGTCTGTCGGGGGCGAAATGCTTTGAAAGCTTTAAGCAGTTTTTCACCCTGCCACGACGAATGTTGTGGGCTGTAAAGTGAAGCGTTGAGGACGTCAATTTCACCGGCCAGTTCAGTGGAGACCCGCTCGTTGATATCGGCAAGGCTGCTGATAGCGTGACCCGGCCAGCAGACTCTGGCCCAAGCCAGCAGGGCATCTTTGGTTTCACCAGCACGGTTGCTGTCCGCCTGTTTCTGCACCTCTATTGCCAGCGCGCGCAGCGAAGGCCCTGCCCGTTTTGTTTTGGCGATGACAGGGGCGGGATTCTTACGCAGCAGTACAATCAGGGTCAGCAGCCAGCCCAGGGCCAGTGTACCGCTCAGCCACGGCCAGTAACCGGCCTGCGCAATTTGAGAAGAGGAAAGCGTTAGGCTCACCGGTTCATTACTGTCAGCGACCGTCTGTGCCGCAGAATTAGTAGCAACGGTGGGTGTAGCAGATGCGGCCTCGCCCTGCACGCGGATTAATCTTTCCGGCAGGCGCGCCACTTCCTGCTCTCCGGTGGCGGTGTTCCACCACGCCAGCGAAATGGCGGGCAGGGTGAAATCACCGGCGCGGGTGGGAATTAAGGCAATCTTGATTTGCTTGCTGCTGGTCACGCCCTGATCGGTGACCTGGTTGTTGATCGCGGCTTTATCCGGATACTGTTTTAATCCCTTAATTTCATCTTCGGCCAGATCGGGAAGGCTTTCCGCCATATTTCCCTGGGCGGTGATGGTGATGGTGCGGGTGACCGGTTCGCCGTTTTTGAGGCGGGTGACATCCTCCGACCACTCTTCGGTGAGGTCGATGTTTTTAGCCGGCAGCCATTCGCCTGAATGAATATTCGACGGCCTGGCTTGCACCTCGATGCTGAGACTGTCCGAGCGAACCCGCTTGAGTTCACCACTGCTCATAAACTGGTCGAAAACAGATCGGGAACGACCACGATTGATGCGACCTTCAAAAACCATGGGCTTGAATTCCAGCATGCCGCTATGCTGCGGGAACACCGCATAGCGGATTTCATACACCGCATAACGCACACCATCTCTGAAGGCTTCATAACTGCCGGCTTCACCCAGCTGTTTGATGATGGCGTCCGGGTCACTGGTTTCGGGTTCGCTGCTTCCCAGTTGGGACATGGAAATACGGCTGAACAAACGCACGTTATAGATGATCTGCGACTGCACCCAGGCCCGGCTTTCATCAATCTCCACCTGCACGAAAACGTCCTGATCATTGCCGGCAGAGGGTTTTTTAGCGGTGGCGGGGTCTTTAATATCAATGCGCAGCGCGGGGCTGAAATCCTTGCCAAAGGCCACTGACGGGATAGTAAGCTTACCGCTTTTTTTGGCCATTAAATCCAGACTCCAGATGGCCTTTTTACTGTACTGACCATTCACGAAAGACATGCTGGTGCTCTGGCTCTGACTTAGAATCTCAAAGTCCTTGCGCAGCGGCGTGAAATCCGGGTCTTCGTCAACCGAGCCATCAGCTTCAAAAATAACGCGGAACGACTCATCGATAAAAATCTGGCTGCGATCCAGCGAAGCCACAATGCTGGCGGCCTGCGCGTTACTTGAAAACAACAACAGAAAAGCAGCAGCAAGTAAAAAACGAATTCGGTATCTCATAAAATAATCTCAAATAACTATGGTTTCGGGATTAATCTTGTAATTTTATATTTAAGGTTCTACTGTTTTATCTGTCATTTCGACCGTAGGGAGAAATCTTGCGTTTGAGCTCCTTACACAACCAGACAATTTAAGATCCCTCTCTGTGTTCGGGATGACAGCTTACCAATTAATAATATGTGTACCTTTGAAAAACGGTTGACAGTTATCAGCTTTCAACCACTAGCTTTAAACCGCCAACTATTTTTTAAAGAATTACCAGCTCTGTTCACTGGGCGTTTTCTGCTCCATGTTTTTATACTGGTATAGAAACTTGCGACGTAGTAACTGTTCCGGATTGTTGGGCACTCTTTTCAGCCATTGCTCGATGGCCTGTTCGTCTTCGCTGAGTCCGGCTTCATCTAGCTGACTGGTCTGTGGCAGGGGCTGTTCTTCTTCGCCGGTAGCTTCTTCTACATTTTTCGCCTGCTTTTTCTGCGCATCATCGAGGGCCTCTTCAACTTTATTCTGATCCTGCTCCGACTGCGCCGGTTGTTCTATTGATTCGTCGTCAGTGTTATTCTGTGAAGCGCTGTCCTGTTCGTTCTGTTCACTATTTTTCGATTGTTGATTTTCGGCGTCACTGTCCTGCCGGCTTTCGCTTTCGCTGTTTTCAGCGTTTTCAGCGTTTTCAGATGACTGATCCTGATCGTTCTGCGATTGCTGATCACCTTGCTGATCACTCTGTTGGTCTTTACTGCTCTGCTCGCCGTCCTTATCCTGCTGCGAGTCTTCACTGTCCTCGCTGCTTTCACCCTCACCGGACTGTTTTTGTTGCTGTTGTTCTATCGCCTTTTTAACTTGTTCACGATTGTATTGTGCGTCTTCATTGTCTGCATCCAGGTTCAGCGCTTTCTCGTAAGCTTCGAGTGCTTCAGGCAAGCGTCCCAGCTTGGTCAGGGCGTTACCCCGGTTGTAATAATCGTCGCTGCTGTTCGGGTTCTGCAAAGCTTCAAGCGCCTGCTGATAGTTTTCCGCGCGGTAATACGCCGCCGCCTTCCAGTCGTTCTGCTGGAATTTTTCAGCCGCGCCGGCGGCGTCACCGGCATTGAACAGCTGCATGGCCTGCTGGTCAGGGTTGCGCCAGAGCTGATCGGCGTCCAGGGCATACGCCGGGTCGGGAACGATCGGTAACATCAACACGGCAAAGCTCAACAGCCAGCCTTTTCTGGCCCACAGCGCCACCAGCGGAATCACCAGCAATAACAGCCACGGGCCTTCCTCCTGCCAGATGTCGGCGGTCCGTTCCGTTTCGGCGCCACTGACATTCTCGTTGTCGCTGATATTTTTTGAGGTGAATAATTTGTTCAGCGTGTTGATGTCCGCGTCTCTGGTCTGGAGCTGCACATAAAGACCGCCGCCCTCGAGTGCGGCCTGCTGTAATTTCTGCTGGTCGAGTTTGGGGATGACGATTGCGCCGGTGCTGTCCTGCAAAAAACCGCCGCGTAACGAAACCGGGCTGCCCGCTTCGGTGCCCACGCCCATCACCGACAGGCGATAACCCTGCGCGCTCAGTTTTTCGATCGCCTGCCTGTCCCGCTCGTTAATGTCATCAGTGATCAGCAGCACATCGCCGCTGCCTGCGCCCGCCTGTTTTAATAGTTGCAACGCCTTTTCAATCGCCGTATAGGCATGGCTGCCCTGCGAAGGCATCAGCGCGGTTTCCAGCGTCGGCACCAGATTGGCAATAGTGTTGCTGTCGTCGGTGAGCGGGGTGACGGTAAAGGCGTCGGCGGCGTAGACGATGAGCGCGGTCTGTCCCGCCCTGCGGGCATCCAAAATATCCAGCAGCTTGAGTTTGGCGCGCTCGATCCGGCTGGGTTTTACATCACCAGCGTCCATGGACTGGGAAAGATCCAGCAGAACCACCAGCGAAGACTGCTCGCGATACACCGGCTGGGGCAGTTTTTCAAAGGCCGGACCGGCGGCGGCGATAATGGCCAGGCCGACGCCCAGCGCAGCGAACAGCAACGGCAGGCGACTCGATTTGTGATGGCTCTGGCTGAGAATATACGGCAGCAATTTGGCGTCGCACACCGTTTTCCAGATGGCGCTGCTGCCGCGATGGCGGTACAAAACCAGCAGAATAATTATCAGCGGTATAAATGCCAGCAGCCACAGCGGGCGGATAAAGTGCAGCGCTTCCATCATGCCGCGCCCCGCCATTTCGCCAGCGCCAGCAGGGCGGCAAAGAACAGCGCCGCCGATAACGGCCAGTAGAACAGTGACCAGGTGGGTCGATAACTCCGGCTTTCTTTTTCCACCGGTTCGAGCCGGTCGAGCAGCTGATAGATCTGTTGCAGCTCTTCGATGTTGTGGGCGCGGAAATAACGCCCACCGGTTGAGTTGGCCACCGTGCGCAAGGCGGTTTCGTTCAGGTCACGCGTGTACTGGTTGCCGACGCCAATTGAATAAATTTTCAAACCTTTTTTGGCGGCCAGTTCAGCAGCTTTTTCCGGTTCGATTTCACCGGCGTTGCTGTTGCCGTCGGTGAGCAAAATCAGTACACGGTCGTCGTTATCTTCGTGTTCGGAAAAACGGATCACCGCGAGGGCGATGGCGTCACCGATGGCGGTAGCCTTGCCGGCAAGGTTGACGAACGATTCCGCGAGCAGGGTTTTCACCGTGGTGCGGTCAAAGGTCAGGGGCGCCTGCAGATAAGCCTGATCGCCAAAAAGAATCAGGCCAATGCGGTCGCCGACGCGCTGGTCGATAAAGTCACCGGCCACCGCTTTGGTGGCGTCGAGTTTGTTGACGCTGCGAAAGTTGTTGTTGAAGGGCTGGCCCATACTGCCGGAGAGGTCGATGGCCAGCATCAGGTCGCGGCCGCTGACCGGTAATTCAATGGCATCGCCAATCCACTGTGGCCGCGCGGCGGCAGTGAGCAAGCAGAGCCATAATAAAGTGTAGATGAAAAACAGCCACCGCCGCGAGTGGGCGCTGATGCCGGTTGAGGTCGAGCTCAGCTGAAAATCCTGCAAGTAGGGCACACGTAGCGCGGCCATGTTGCGGCTGGCGGCGCGTGGCAATAACAGCCGCAGCAGCCAGGGCAAGGGCAACAGGGCAAACAGCCAGGGCCAGTCGAAATGCATCATGATTCCGCACCCGCCCGACCAGCCCGATCGGAATTAATCGAAGCATGGTTTTTACGCGGCTGCGCCTTCAACCATTGCGCGCACAGCTGCATAAGCTGTTCGGCATCGATATCCAGCGTAGTGGTTTCAGCCAGATAGGGCGCAGTGGCGAGCAGGCAGCCGGGTTCGGCGCTGAATTTTTTTTCACGGCCGGTGCGGTCGAGAAATTCAAGCCAGGCCGCGCCGGTGAGGCCGGCGGCTTCGCTACGCGGATAAAAACTGATGCAGGCGCGGCGCAGTAAAATCGACAGCGCGCGCACCAGCGCCAGATGATTTTTTTCAGTTTGGTAGTTTGCGCAGATGGCTTCAAATTCAGCCATCACCTGTTTTTTCAGCACCTGTTTTTTGCGGTAGAGCCGGAACAAAAATGCCGCTGCGATCACCAGCACAACCAGACCGAGCAATAGCCACCAGCCCGGTGCGGGCGGCCACCACGAAATAGGTTCGGGCAGATGAATATCGCGCAGTTCCAGTGTGGTCGCTGTCGGGCCGGCCATGTTATTTCCCGCCCCTGAACTGGTTGCCCTGGCTGCTGCTCTGGCCGGCGTGGATGCCCAGTCCATTTTGCAGGCTCTCCAGCACGTCCTCGTCGGTCGATACCGGTATCCAGTGGATGCGGTGCTGCCGACACAGTTTTATCAGCTGCTGCTGGTGCTCGGCGAAACGTGATTGATAGGCGGTGCGCAGTTTTTTGCTGGCGGTATCGAGCGCCACTTCATTAACGCCGTCGCTGACTTTGTACTGACCCGATGTCGGCAAGGCGGCCTCAAAAGGGTCGAACACATGCAGCAGAACAAGGTTGTTGTGCCGCGCCAGATTGATAATGTGGGATCGCGCCTGATCATCCATTTCACGAAAATCGCTGATCAAAAAAATCAGGCTGCCCGGCTTGACCACCTTGCGCAAACGCGCAGCGGCCAGATGCATATTGCGCGACTGCGGTGGCTCGGGCACGTTATGCCAGGCAGGGTGGTCACAACTGCGGCGGATAAAATCCAGCGCCGCAGACTTGCCCCGTTTGGGTCGAATTTCGATGTGCTGATCGCCCGCAAATACCAGCGCTCCCAGCCGGTCATTGCCGCTGACGGTGCTCCACGCCAGCAGGCTGGCCGCCTGCGTGGCGACCACCGATTTGAACGCGCCACGCGTGGCGAAAAACATCGAAGGATTAAGATCGAGCCAGAGCAGCACCGGGCGCTCGCGCTCTTCGCGAAAAACTTTGGTGTGTGGCTGATTAGTGCGCGCGGTCACTTTCCAGTCCATGCTACGAATATCATCCCCCGGCAGATACATACGCGACTCATCAAACTCCATGCCCCGCCCCTTGAACGAAGACAGATAAGCCCCGCCCTGACGTGCATGAATCTTGCTGCGATTGAGCGGCAGTTTGGCGGCGCAATGACGCAATTGAATCAGCGACTGCGGACTGATCCAGGTAAGGCCTTCGGCTTGTTGATCTTTATGTGACAATGGTGGCGAGTTTAGAGAGTCTGGTCGTTGTTAAGGTGAAAAAACTTGTTCACCGCAGAGGCGCTTAAAAAAATAGTAGGCAGTTATCAGTTGGCAGTAGTCAGTTAAAAGCTCTTAACTGCCAACTGATAACTGCCTACTGCCAACTATGTTTTACGGCACCGCAATGCGGCTGATTAATTCCCGGATAAATTTATCCGGGGTAATGCCTTCGGCTTCTGCTTCGTAACTGAGTATGATGCGGTGGCGCAGCACGTCATAGGTGATCGCCTGGATGTCTTCCGGGCCGACGTAATCGCGACCGGCCAGCCAGGCGTGGGCGCGGGCGCAGCGGTCGAGGGCGATGGTGGCGCGCGGGCTGGCGCCGTACAGCGACCAGTTGCCCAGGTCATCGCCGTAGGCAGCCGGGTTGCGCGTGGCCAGCACTATGTGCAGCAGATAATCCTGTAGGTTATCGGCCATGTGCAAATTCAGCACCTCATTGCGCGCCGAGAAAATGCTTTTCTGGCTGATGGTGATGTTGCTCGCCGTGCTCCTGCTTTCACCGCTCAGCGCCTCCTCGCGGGCCAGCGCCAGAATCTGTTTTTCCGCCGCCGCATCCGGGTAATCAATGTTTACGTGCATCAGAAAACGGTCAAGCTGTGCTTCGGGCAGCGGATAGGTGCCTTCCTGCTCGATCGGGTTCTGCGTCGCCATCACCATGAACAGCTTGGGCAGTTTGTAGGTGGTCCTGCCGACCGTGATCTGGCGCTCGGCCATGGCTTCGAGCAGCGCCGACTGCACTTTTGCCGGGGCGCGGTTGATTTCGTCGGCGAGCACCAGATTGTGAAACAGCGGCCCCTGCTGGAACACGAAGGAACCATCCTGTGGCCGGTAGACTTCGGTGCCGGTGAGGTCGGCGGGCAATAAATCCGGGGTGAACTGGATGCGGTGAAAATCGCTTTCGATACCGTCGCTCAGCACCTTGATGGCCTTGGTCTTGGCCAGACCGGGCGCACCTTCGACCAGCAGATGGCCATCGGCCAACAGCGCGATTAACAGGCGGTCGACCAGCATTTCCTGGCCGATGATGTGTGAGCTG
>JAVVEE010000083.1:0-9791 GCA_032251315.1 Gammaproteobacteria bacterium | reverse complement strand
CGTGTACGCTCGGCAGCAGCATCCCTGCTGCTGACGGTCTTGATTGAAGGGTATCCTTTCCATGCGTTTTGTTAGTACCTACTTTGTCACAGCGTTTTGCCAGCGTTGAAGCATCTCTGGCTTGAGCACACCTGAAACCGGATGGCGGTTGTGCTGGTTATCGAACAGGTAGCTGCGCGGGAGTTCACCGTACCAGCCGGGATCGATTTTGTAGCGTAGTTGTTGCGCCATTTGATCAGCAAAAACCCAGGCGTTGATGTTGTTTAGGCCATATTTGGTTAGCTGTTTTTTTATTTCCTTGATGTCATCTGTGGTATCGGTGGAGATAAGCACCAGATCGAGTCCCGGCCGTATTTTTATCTTCTTGCCCAACAGCGCCAGTTCTTCATAACAGGGGGGGCAGTCGATGGACCAGAGTACCAGTATGAAAGGCTGCTGTTGTCGCTGTTGCAGAATTTCTCTGTAACTGCCCGGCTTGAATATGTTTATTGGTTGTGATGCGATGACCGCGAAACTGCTAGACAGTAGCAGCCAAAAAAACACTCCTCTAATAAGCATGCAGCTAATCCTCTAACGGAAATAGCTGGTAGTGCTCACCGAGACGATGCCACACACCATACACTTTATCACCCTCGGCAATCAGCAAAGGATGATCTGATGCGGTGGTGGTTTTTGCTATGACGCGGGGCGTGCTCCATGTCTTACCTGAATCTGTTGATTTCATGGTGATGAGGCCGGCCTGCTTGCCGTCAAATTCTTTCCACAGCAGGTGGATCGCCTTGTTCGTGCTTAGTACCTGTGGATGTGCGGCCTGGGCTTTGTAGTTGCCGAAGTTCATCGGGGTGGAAAACGTTTTTCCCTGGTCTGCTGTGCCGGCATAAAACAGCCCATGACGTTGCGGGGCGTTGTTGAACCAGACCAGATGATAGCGGCCATCCTCGGCGATTGAAATATCGGGACCATGGTGTGGACAGGCTTCGATCTGCCATTGGTCGTGACTGACACGTACCACTTTTCCGGCCTGATTACGGTCAGTGAATTTGACCATGGCGTGATCGCGCACATTGTCGCCAAAAATATGTCGCCAAAGCACCACGGGCAGTTGATCGTTATCGATGGCCATAGCCACCCGACAACACTCACAGGTATTATCAATGATTTTCTCATTACGGTTAAACGTTACACCGCCATCGGTAGAGACGGCGTAATAAAGCGCAGCGCCGTTGTAGTGCTGCTTCGCTTTTTTAGCTGCCAGCAGATCACGTTTATCAAGCCAGGTCAGATAAATGTCGCCATGCTCATTGAGCGCCATTGCTTCAAAGCGATGACTGGTAACGGCTCGATGATCATTAACAATGACCGGATCGGAAAAGCTTTTACCGCCATCGACAGAATGACTGAAACGAATATGGCCGCTGAAGCGTGCGGGCAATTTTTGTGTCCATGAAATATAGATATGGCCATTGTCGGCGACGATGATTTTTGGCCGGTTTTCGCCCATGGCATAAATATCTTCGGCAATCTGATTAACTTTTACCGGGGTGCTGTAGGTTTCGCCCCTGTTATAGGAATAGTTAACATAGACGTGCTCACCAAAAGCCCAGGCCAGCCACAGCTTTCCGTCGTTATCGAATACCGCGCTGGGAGCGCGCGCGCATTTGAGCGATGGCTCTGCATCTGTCTGCTCGCAGATGCCCGGGGATGTAGCTGCATGATGATCATGCTGCATTTTTGGCGTCGCTGATTCAGCGCTCTGCACCAGTCCGAATAAGATTATAAAAATTCGGCTGAGTATTGCCCATTTGTGCATGTAATTTTACCCGTTACGGTCTGTTAAAAAATAATCCGACATTAATAAAAACAGGATTAATAGAAACTGTAATTAACACCCACATAAACAGCGCGCGGACTACCCGGTGCATATTCAAATTTTTCCGCACTAAACCCAGCAGGTGAGTAGGAGGCATTAGTGGCGTAGAGCTTATCAGTGATATTCATCACCCGCCCATACAACTCCAGCTTATCATTTAGATTATAACTGCTGCGCAGGTTAAACAGGTTATAACCACCATATTTATAAGAATTGTTGTCATCCATCCAGTAGTCACCCAGACGATCCCATTCCAGCTCGACGTTGCCGCCGTTCAATGAGGCGGGTAACCATTTCAGGCGGGTGTTCATAATTTCACGCGGCGCAATAGCCATTTCATTACCGCTAAAGTCGTTGCCGGAGTGCACCCAGTTTTCATAAGTATGTTTGGCATAGGAATAACTGACAGCGAGTTCAAGCTCAGCAGCCAGCTTTGTGTTCAAGCCCAGTTCGATACCCTGATGCTGCGTTTCACCCGCATTCACTGTGTAACGGATTGAACCATCAAGTGGATCGACGAATGTCACCAGATCATCTTTCTTTAACATGTGATAGAGCGAAACTTCATAATCAGCATCATCGCTTGCCCGACCACGCACGCCGATTTCGTAGCTGTCGGCCTTGACCGCTTCCAGATCGAGCGATATGGCACTGGAACCCGGACGGAACAGCTGACTTTCAGAGGGTGCACGGAAAGCGCGACGGTATGATGCAAAACCGTTTAGATCCTCACTGAAAACATAAGTTGCGCCCAGTTTCGGGCTCAGTTGTGAAAAACTCACTGTGGTGTCAGATGGGCGATTGTAGGTGCGGAGTTTGTCGGTACCATCAAAGTTTACGGTATATTGTGTCGGGGCTCCGGCGATATTGTCGGTATAGTCGTAACCCATGTAGTCATAGCGCAGCCCGGCATTGAGGCGCAATCGCTCTGTTAGCGAGGTTTCGAAATGCAGGTAGGGCGAAGCCCCTTCATAAGTTACATCGTAATCATAAATGACTTCACCCGGTACATAACTGGTATAGATGTCGCCGGTTTTGCTGGCGTCAATATTATTTTCAAGACGCTGGCCCGGTGTATAGTCAAAATCGATGCCTGCGATGATACGGCTTCTGTTACTGCCGTCGAGATCTTTGCGGTACTTAAGTAGCAGCCCAAGTGAATCGCTTTCGGTTTCTTTGATTGCCGGATCATAACCAAACGACCAGTTGGGCATATATTCCATTCGGTTGTGCCGATAGAATGGCGTGATGCTCAACAAGGTGTCGGCGGTCTCTTTTTCATAGGCGCTAGAAAGTCGCACCGCGTCAACTTCGCGGTAGGAGATGGGCGTGTAGTTTTTGCTCGGATCATTATAAAAATCGTCAGCGAGCAAGCGTGAACTGCCCGCTGTCTGCTGGTTGATATTGGATGTAGTCAGCACGGTTTTTAATGTCGCACCGCTGTCCAGAAAGCGATCCCAGCGCAGCATCGAGCCGATACGATCATACTCAGTTGAATCTCGCCAGCCATCAGTATGAGTCAAGTTAAGGTCGGCACGAAAACCATCGGTGTCGTTGCTGTTGCCGCCGGTTAACAGCAGACGCTTCCAGCCGAACTCACCGGCTTCGAGATTAATGTCTGCTTCCGCTTCAAGCGGTGATGGCGTGGTTAAAACATTAATCACCCCGCCGATGGCATCACTGCCATACAAGGCTGTACCGGGGCCTTTGTTAACTTCAATACCACTCGCCTGCGGCATATTGACTTCGTAGAGCGCGTTGTGATTAAAGAAACCCGTGGAACGTGTTGGGATACCATCTTCCAGATAGAGATATAAAGGTGCCGTAGAAAGTGGCTGGCGAATGGCGGTAGTGTGGCCCTCGCCGGCAGTGACGGCAATATGCACACCGGCAATGCGACTCATAATCTCAGAAGGATGCGCGGGCCTGACTTCTGCAATTTCTTCGCTGCTCACTGTACCGACTGTCGCAGGTGTTTCTGCCTTTAATGCTTCTTCGCGCGTGCCTGTTACAGTAATCTCACCGAGGTTTTCCTGATTAAACGAATCTTCTTCAGCATTTACCGAAGTTACTATCCCCAGTGACAATACCGACAACAGGGCGACAGATAATGGTTTTAACTTCATGACTCTCTTCCTCATTATTATTTTAATTAATGTTTTTAAAAGAAATATTTAATCATTGTTGCAATTCAAATTGCATGACATAGCTCATGGATAATGGACAATTAACTTCTGATGGTGGCATCTCAAATGGCAATGTTTTAGTGATAGCCTGTTCGGCTGCATTGCGTAAAATTTTCGGACCGCCGCTGATTTTTAATTTACTAATGGTACCGTCACGCAACAATATAAAAGAGACTTCGATATTTGCTTCCATGCCACGACGACGCGCTGAGCTGGGATAATATTTATTACCTTCAACATGAGTGAGTAAATTTTTTAAATATTCTTTTTTTATAGCCGCATTATCTTTGCCCGTTTCGCGCTGTATTTGCTCTGCAACTTTGGTGGCGACCGCCTGTTCTGGAACCACTTTGGGTTCAGGCTTAATTGCTTCTACTTTTTTCGGCGGTTTTTCTTTTGCTTTGGGCTCTGTTTTTGGTTCGAGCTTTGGTTTTGGTTTAGGCTGCTCAGCCTTAACCGGCTGCGGTGGTTGCTGCGGTGGCGGCATCAAGTTTAGAGAAACCCGGGTAGATAATTGTGGTGCTTGTGCCTGACTGTTGTTGGCGTTAGCGGTAAGTTGCACAAATAATATTAGATGCAGTAACAAAGAAACCGTTAGCGCAATGATGCTGTCACGACGTTCCACAATAAGGCTAACCACGTTCATGGCTGACTGGTAATAATATCCAGTGATTCCGCACCTGCTTTGCGCGCCGCGTCCATTACCTGCACGGTTAAATCCAGTTTTGAATTTTTATCGCCGCGCAGTATCACCTGCTTGTTAGAACGACCCTGTAATCCCTGTTGCAACGATGCTTTAAGCTCATCAGATGTAATCAATTTTGCATCGATTAATATTTCACCCTCGTCATTAATCACAATTTCAAGTGCATCCTGCTCTTCAAGATTTTCGGCGCTGCCGGCTTCGGGCAAAACAATGTCCAGCGACTGGTCTTTCACGAAGTGCGCGGTGAGCATGAAAAAAACCAGCAACAGAAACACAATATCGATCAGCGGTGTCAGGTTGGGGGTTTTGTGCCGCGATGTGAGACCCTGAATTTCCATAGCCGGCCCCGACTAGCTCTCGGCATGTTCGATACTGGAGAGGGTGTTTTGATGCGGCAACGACTCGATTAACATGGAGGCATAGTGCTGCATGGCGTGGCGATGACGCTCTGCCCGGCCGTCCAGACCGTGCAGCAGAAACAGTATAGGCAGCGCCACTGCCAGCCCTACCCCGGTGGTCAGCATGGCTTCCCAGATGCCACCGGCAAGTATCTGGGCATCAACCTTGCCGCCCATTTGATCGATCACCATGAACGCCTTGATCATGCCGGTTATGGTGCCTAGCAAGCCTAGCAGAGGCGCGGTGTCGCCTAGCAGACTCAGTGTACGAAAGCCTCTTTGCATACGTTGCAACTCCCACGAGCCGATGCGTGACGCCACCCTAACTAGATCCTTAACGCCCTGTTTGTGCGCGTGCAGCAATCCCCTGAGCACTGTTACTTCAGGGCCTTTTAAGTCTTTGATTAACGACTCCACATCCCGACCCTTAAGACTGTCGACCATTTCGCCGGAAAAATAGCGGGGCAGTTTTCCGATTCGGATGAAATACAGATAACGTTCCAGCACGATGGCCAACGCAATCATTGAATACGCCAGTAGAATCCAGACTACGGGACCACCTTTGCTAAATATTTCGGGTACACTCATAGCTTGGTTACACACATACAAACAGGAATAGGCAGAGCTGCAATCCTACCCAATCTCAGCACTCGCTAGAATGCGACACAGTGTCGCGCGACAAATTGTCGCACCTTATTAGTGAGCAATTATTGGCGATTAGCGGCTCAGGCCGTAGAATAGTGCCATGAAAAATCAGCAACTGGTCACCCCCGGCAATCACATCAATCTACGGCGCATCATCTGGCTGCGGCTTATCGTGCTTAGCGGTGAGATTACGGCGGTGTGGCTGAGCTCCGCCTACCTGAATGTAACCCTGCCGCTGATGCCGATTACGCTGGTGTTAAGCGTGATTTTTATCGTCAGCATTGCCAGTCTGATTCGGCTGCGCATGCCCTGGCGGGTTTCTGATAATGAGCTATTTGCGCAACTGGTTTTCGATGTGCTGGCTTTGACTTTTTTGCTGTACTATACGGGCGGTTCAACCAACCCCTTCGCGCCCCTTTTTCTGTTACCGCTAGTGCTCACCGCCGCCACACTGACAGGCTGGTATGCCTGGCTGATGGTGGCATTAACCATCGCCTGCTATTCACTCCTGCTGTTTTTTTATATCCCCTTCCCGGAAACTCACACCATGCATGGCAAAGGTTTCAAGTTACACGTTGTAGGCATGTGGCTGGGCTTTATTTTCAGCGCCTTGCTCATTGCCGGCTTCACAGCACGCATGGCGATTACCGTGCAGCGGCAGAACAAAAAGATTACCGACCTGCGCGAGAAACACCTGAAACACGAACACATTCTGGCACTGGGCACCCTGGCCGCCGGTGCGGCACATGAACTGGGCACGCCACTCTCGACCATGGCGATTTTGCTTAAAGACATGGAGCCTGATCAACCCCTGTCGGAGACCAAACTCAACACCCTGAAGAATCAGGTGGATCGCTGCAAGACCATACTGTTCTCTATCTCGGCCGCTTCAGGTGATGTTCGCGCTGATTCAGGCGGCGTCGCCAGACTCGATGATTACCTGAAAAAACTGCTGCAACGCTGGCAGCAAACACGCAACGATATTGTCGTTGAGTCCGACTTTCAGGGATCGCAACCCGCACCCAGTATTGTGGTCGATCAGACGCTGGAGCAGGCGCTGTTAAACATTTTCAACAACGCCGCAGATGCCTCGCCCGAACAGGTCGAAATACAGGCACGGTGGAGCAAGCAGGAGCTGGTGCTGACTGTCTCTGATCGCGGTCAGGGAATTTCACCCGAACTGGAAGAGATCGCCGGTATACAAATCATGAGCACCAAACAGGACGGCATGGGTTTGGGCCTGTTTCTCACCTACACCACACTGGAACGCATGGGCGGCGAAGTGCGTATTTTTAACCGCGAAGGTGGCGGCGTCAGATGCCAGATCAAGCTACCGTTATCAACCATAAGCGTAACGACATCATGAATACTGAATCCCCACAGACAGATCACCCCAGCCTGCTGATTGTCGACGATGACACGGTTTTCTGCGAAGTGTTGACTGAAGCTTTAACCAAACGTGGTTTCACAGTCAGCGCCGCACATAATGTTGACGATGGTTTGGAACTTGCCCGAAAAGAGCCCCCCGAATTTGCCGTGATTGATTTGAGAATGCCGGGAAAATCCGGACTGGAAATGGTCAGCGAATTAAAACAACTCGATGAACACACCCGCATCGTTGTGCTCACCGGTTACGCCTCAATATCAACTGCGGTCGAAGCCATTAAACTGGGCGCCATACACTATCTGGCGAAACCCGCTGATGCGGATGATATTGTAAAAGCCTTTGATCGTGAACAGGGCGAGAAAGACACACCGGTAAGAACAAAACCGTTATCGGTAGGCCAGATCGAATGGGAACATATACACAAAATATTAACCGAATGCGACGGCAATATTTCAGAAACAGCAAGACGCCTCAACATGCACCGGCGGACACTGCAACGCAAACTGGCGAAGTATCCGGTTAAGACATAGTTTGCAGTTGGCAGTTGGCAGTTGGCAGTTTAAAAATTTAACCTTACGGTTTGAAAAATTCCTGCACATTCACTGGTTTTGACTTGTATTTTCCCCCTCTCCCGCTGAGAAAGGGCTGGGGTGAGGGGCTTTTAAAAAATGCATCCGTTTACGCTATGATAATCAAAACTACGCTTTGCTAATTATTAATCTACGCTCAGAATATCCAACGATTTATTGTAAATCGAGGTATCTACTTCCATAAAATCCAGCACTGTGTGAAAAATATTATCGTGCGAATATTTTATGGATTTTATTTTTTCTAAAAACGCCTCATCAACCCCATGATAGTTTTTACCAAACCACATGATCGCCGGCACATGCAACTGCTCTTCCGGGGCTATGAAGTAAGGCATGCCGTGCAGATAAAGACCATGTTCACCTAATGATTCACCATGATCACTGACATAAAACATAGCCGGTTCAAATTTATCATTATTACGCTCTAGTAAATCAATGACATTCGCTAAAAAATAATCGGTATATAAAATACCATTATCATAAGTATTATCAATCTGCTCTTTGCTGCAATCTTCCAGCTGATTGGTATGGCAGCTGGGAGTAAATTTCTCAAACGCACTGGTATATCTTTTGTAATAAGCCGGGCCGTGGCTGCCCATCTGGTGCAGCACAATAAAAATATCGCCCTGGTCGTGCTCATCAATGTACTCCTGAATGTGAGCAAGCATACCTTCGTCCCGGCACTCTATATCGCAGTTCGGATTATTTTCAGGCAACCGGTAATTCTGATGCGGCACGCGCAAGGCGACACCCTTGGAGTCGGAATTATTATCCAGCCAGAGTACGTTATCGCCGGAGCGTTTCAGCACATCAAGAAGATTTTCCGTTTCCAGCGCTTTGTCGTGACTGAATTCATCATGAGTGAATATAGAGAACATGCACGGCACAGACACCGCCGTCGATGTGCCACAGGCCCAGAAGTTGGGAAAGCTGACTACATGTTTCTGTTTGAGTAGCGGGTTAGTTTCTCGCTGATAACCATTAAGTGAAAACCTGTCAGCCCTCGCGGTCTCACCCACAACAAAAATCATCAGCTCTCTATGCGGATCTACAGCAGGCGCTTTCACATCATCCTCGATCATCTTTAACGCTTGCGCATGCACTTCCGTCGCTGCATTGATGTACCTGAGCACTGAATGAATATAAAAAGTGGGATTGGAATAATAACGCAGCGGTTTATGCTCTCGAAAAAAAGATGCATAAAAATCACCCAGGATCACGATGACCAAAACAACTGAGACCAAAGTAAGCAGTATCAGCTTCATTCTTGACAGCAGATTTTTTCTGAGCCCTCTGTCGGTGACTTTTATCCTGTAGACAAATACGGACGGCAATACGCCTAACAGCGCGATGTACAGAATCATTTTCAGGGAAATCAGATCTAAGGATTCAGCTGTATCGGTGCTGATTACATTCCTGATCATGGCCTCATCGATGATCAGGCTATAACTGTCCATAAAATAGCTGGCCAAAGATGAGACCAGAAGCACGATAATCAAAACCAACTTGATGGTATATTTATGGCAGATAAACGATAGAAAAAGAACAGTGACGCCGCCAAAAACGATAACCAACGACAACAGAAACAGGCTATTTTTCAGGTTAACCGGGTAAACACCGACAATATTAGAAAAAAAGGTCACATTTCCAAATGCGATCAAAAAAGTGCTGACCAGAAGAATCAGCCTGGAACCTGTTATTTCAGTAAACCCTTTAAAAAGACTATTCACACTCTACCTATATAAAAAATACGTTACCTGTTATGGATAAAGGGGTATCCAGCCCGCCATAACGGGATTCATTATCCCGGAGAGTTCTTAAGTCTGGCTTAATTGAATCAAGTACATCTTTGACCAAAAAACCGGGCAGTGAGCTCTACTTCACCGATCAACATACTAACAAAACGCATGGAAAGGATAAAGTGGACCCCATAATCAAGACCGTCAGCAGCAGGGATGCTGCTGCCGAGCGTACACGGATGAATTCTCAGCGCGTCTTGATTGAAGGGT
>JAVVEE010000082.1:0-9996 GCA_032251315.1 Gammaproteobacteria bacterium | reverse complement strand
TAAACCGCATCGGCACCGTTGTTTACGGCGATTTTTAACGAAGGTAAATTGCCGGCAGGGCAGACCAGTTCCATTTTTCTGTTTGAATCAGTCATTGCTGTTATCCGGCGAGGCTTTTATATAGATGCTGATTAATTTCATTTAAGCGTGTCACCTGTGCAGGGTAATAATGTCGCCGGGCTTCAAGCTCTTGTGCAATCAGGTTCAGCGGCAGCCATTTCTTCGAACACCAGCCGGGCGCCAGCAGAATGCTTTCAGACGCGGTGGCCGTCAGGCGATGGTAAATTATATCAGGTGGTGTGAGCTGAATTAAATCGGCGGCAATTCGCACATAGTCATTCAGCTTTAACGGCTGATATTCACCGCGCCGCCATTCGTTCGCCAGTTGCGTACCTTTCACCACATGCAGCGGGTGTAATTTTAAGCCATCAACACCAAACTCTAGGACACGATCCAGCGTGGTTTTATAATGCTGCTCACTCTCGCCGGGCAGGCCAATGATGAGGTGGGTGCAGACTTGCAGGCCGCGCTTTCGTGCCCGCAGCAGTGTTGAACGGTAGGCTTCGAAATCATGCCCGCGATTAACACGATCCAGCGTTTTATTAAAAGAAGATTGCAGGCCCAGCTCCAGCCAGACTTCATAGCCTCTGTCCTGGTAGGATACCAGCAAATCCAGAACCGAGTCAGCGACGCAATCGGGGCGTGTGCCCACGGCCAGGCCAATCACATTCGGCTCGGCAAGTGCCTGATCGTACTGCTGCTGCAGTAACCTGGTTTCAGCGTAGGTATTGGTGTAAGCCTGAAAATATGCGAGGTATTTGCGTGCGCCGGTGCGTTTTCGGATGATGAATTTTCCGGCATCGACTTGCAGGTTAACATCAGCAGGTTTTCGCCCGTTAGGACTGAATGAGGCGTTATTACAAAAGGTGCAGCCGCCGATACCAAGGCTGCCATCACGGTTAGGGCAGGTAAAGCTGGCATCAATTGAGATTTTATGCACGCGCTCACCATAACGCCTTAGCATAGCCTGTCCAAAAGTATTGACGTGATTTGCAAGATTCAAGGCATTTTCTCTGACCGCGAAAAACCGCAGTGCAACAGGTATCTCAACCAGAGTTAATCAAGCGGTGATTTTCACCTTTCAAATAATGGCGGGGTTGATATAGGTCAATTTCCGGTTACTTTTGAATCAGTCTATGTTATGAAATAAACAGCAGTATCTAATCATTCAAGTTCTGCCTCTGCCTCATTAGTTTGATCAGGCATGAATACATCGACAGGTATCTCTTTTAGAGCGGCAATTCGATCCAGTGCAGAGGAGGCCAGTTTTTGTGCAGTAAGCATGATCTTTTCATCGGTTGTCGTACTGACAATTTCATCATAAAAAGAAAAGCTGCGATCACAACAGGCATAGAGCTGATTCAGTTTTTCATCGGTGTTGCTGGATAATTTCTCCATCTTTTCGATGTACGCATCAACCTGTTCAAGGTTTTTAACGAGGTCCGTATTCGCTGAACTGGTTTTATCCAGATTGCCTGTATAACCGTCAATTTCTTCCCGGGTTTTTTTGATCAGCTGTTTTATTTCCGGCGAGTCGCCTGCGAGGTGGGTCATGGTGTTGGCCAGACGCCGGTCAATATGAATCGCGGCGGTTAATAAATCTGATTCAGTGTGCACAGTACGTGGATCAAGTCGGATTTCAACGCTGTCAGTTTCACGCTCCGCATGATAGGCGCGACGACGTTCCGCTCTGAGCAGAGCAGCATGGCCCAGCTCTTCGCGTGCCAGTATTTCTGCGTATTTACGTACAGTTTCGTTTTCCGAATCGGCAGCAACCTGAGTGTAAAAGCGAAATGCTATTTCTTCGTTATGCACGGCGAAGGCCAGTGCTTTATAGGGGGTGCTGTAATCAGGGTCGCGTGCTTCCTCATCATAGATGGTTGAGACCTGTGGGTCACGCCATTTAACTGGAGCGATTGCGGGGTTTTCCTGTAGACCTTCATGTTTCATCCATTTTGTCAGCAGGCGTTCATGTTCCTTTTCTTCATTGATCATGCGCTCAAACATCGCTGCGGCTGAGTTATTTTTCCCTTCACTCATTATGGTTTTAAGTTGTGAATAACGTCGAATGGCTTCACGTTCTGCCTGAAGAGCAATAGTTATTAAATCGCCCGGTGTTTCTATTTTAGTGGTTAACATAATTTAATACCTCAAAGCACAATTATCTTAGTGTTGACTTTGGTCTTACTTGACCTGCATCATACGAATTGCGTCAATTTGTCGCAGACTACGCTTCTGAAAATAAATTATCCACCTAAACTTGGTGTCTGCTACGTGTATAGTCAAAATAGTTATAGTGTATTAACCCGCATTCAGCCTGAAAAGCATGTCTCGCATGTAACATCATTAGCGAGTGTATGGATATTTGCTGTAATAATTTTGCTTCAATGTCTGATTATAGCCTCGGCCCATGCCAAATCAGAACTGCCCCGTTTTCTTGAGAGTATCGATGTAGAAAAAATATTTCCCACTGCCGACAGAATTGCTGATGTAGAGGGCGAGCCGCCCATCGCAGTTGCCTACAAACAGAATCAGCAGATCGGCTACGTGTTTCTGACTTCAGATTATACCAACAGCACCGGTTATTCCGGTAAGCCAATTCACCAGCTGGTTGCACTGGATATGCAGGGCATCATTCAGAAGGTTCTACTGGTTGAACATCACGAGCCCATTGTACTGGTAGGTATTCCTGAACAACGTATTATTGATGTACTTAATGAATACGAAGGCATGGATGTAGGTAAGCTCGTGCGTGGAACTCTGGATCATCATGTCGATATCGTTACTGGTGCGACGGTAACGGTGATGGTGATGGATGACAATATTTTGCGTAGCGCCATGATGGTCGCTCGATCCCATGGTTTATCCGGGCTTAAGCCTAAAGTCAAAGATACTGGGCCTGTTGCCAGTGTTGATACTGAAATTGACACGATTAAGGACTGGTCAACACTGGTCGAAGAAGGCTCAATCCAGCATTTGAAAATCACGCTAGGAGATATTAATAAAGCTTTTGCAGAGTCTCGCGAGCCGCTGGCGGCTGAAAATCCCGAAGAAGGTGATGAGGGCGAGATATTTGTCGAGCTTTATGCCGCCGTAGTTTCAGTGCCCACTATCGGTCGAAGTCTACTCGGTGAAAACGAGTACCGTAATCTTATGAATAAGCTTCAACCTGGTGAAGAGGCCGTTCTTCTGGCAGGCGAAGGTCGATTTTCATTTAAGGGTTCCGGTTATGTGCGGGGGGGTATTTTTGATCGTTTTCAGATCATTCAGGGCGATGCATCGATTCGTTTCCATGATGCGCAACATAAGCGTCTACGTCAGTTAACGGCAGAGGGCGCCCCGGAATTAAAAGAAATTAGTTTGTTCAGAACGCCTGCCGACCTGAAATTCAATGCTGCCATGCCGTGGAAGCTGGAGTTGCTGGTAGGTCGTGATATTGGTCCGACAGAAAAGGCTTTTCTGACTTTTGATCTTAACTATAGCGTCCCCGAGCAATACCTGAAATTTACCAAAACTGAGGTGGATGAAGTCACAATAGATATGGATGCAGCCCCACAACCTGTCTGGAAAAAGATGTGGGAACTCAAGACTTTTGAGATCGGGGTACTTGGTCTGGGACTGATGGTACTGACGGCGATCTTCTTTTTCCAGGAATGGTTGGTTAAACGCCCGGTACTTGCAGATCGGATTCGTATCGGTTTTATGATTTTTACGCTTTTCATAATTGGCTGGTACTTCAATGCACAACTTTCCGTGGTTAATATTTTGGCCATGTTTAGCGCTTTAGTCAGCGGTTTTGACTGGGCCTATTTTCTTATGGAACCACTTATTTTCATTCTTTGGGCATCGGTAGCCGCAGCTCTGCTGTTTTGGGGGCGCGGACCGTATTGCGGCTGGTTATGTCCTTTTGGCGCGTTGCAGGAATTGCTTAATCGTATCGCTAAGTTTTTCAAAATCAGACAGGTTGTTGTGCCGTGGTTTATTCATGAGCGCGTGTGGAGTTTCAAGTATTTAATATTCCTTGTGCTGTTCGGGCTTTCCCTTTATTCGCTGGATTTGGCAGAACGCCTGGCTGAGGTTGAGCCCTTTAAGACCGCCATTATTCTTAACTTTATACGTGAATGGCCGTACGTGATTTTTGCCGTAGCGGTACTGGTTCCGGGTATTTTTATCGAACGTTTTTATTGTCGCTATCTTTGTCCGCTGGGTGCGGCACTGGCAATCCCCGGCAGAATGCGCATGTTCTCCTGGTTGAAACGCTACAAGGAATGCGGTTCACCCTGTCAGCGGTGCAGTAATGAGTGCATGGTGCAGGCAATACACCCTGAGGGCAACATTAATGTAAACGAATGCCTTTACTGTTTGCATTGTCAGGTTGTTTATTTCGATGATCATGCCTGTCCGGTGATGATACAGAAACGTCTGAAGAGAGAGCGTCGGTCTGCTCGTAAGGCTGCACCATCGGATAAAACGGAATCAGCTATTGAAGTAGAACTGATGAAAAAATGAAAAGAAAAGAGTTGAGTAGCTACTGGCCCTGGTTTGTCTCGGGGGTGTAATCCGCCTGCACATTAACAGGCAAAATAATGAGGAGTAATATTATGAATAACGATGAAATTGAAAATAAAGGCATCAGTCGTCGCCAATTGCTTGGCGGTACTGTCAAACTAAGTGCCTTAGCAGGTGTAGCCGGCCTGGCCGGTTTTGCAGGCATGATGCCTAAGGCAGCTGTCGCCGCTGCAAATAATAAAGCCCATGTTGGCCCCGGCGATCTGGACGAATACTACGGTTTCTGGAGTAGCGGCCAGGCTGGTGAATTACGTGTTATGGGTGTTCCATCCATGCGTGAACTTTTGCGTATCCCTGTGTTCAATCGCTGTAGTGCTTCGGGCTGGGGTTCTACCAATGAAAGTCGTAAAATTTTACGCGACGGACTTTTACCTGAGACTAAAAAATTCCTCGATTCCGGTGGTCGCGGCGGTACCTGGGATAATGGTGACTTGCATCATCCACACATGTCCTTTACCGACGGCACCTACGATGGTCGCTATCTGTTTATGAATGACAAGGCCAATACCCGTGTCGCCCGTATCCGTTGCGATGTCATGAAGTGTGACAAAATTATTGAAATTCCCAATGCCGCAGATATTCATGGCTTGCGTCCGCAAAAATACCCACGCACCGGTTACATCTTCGCCAACGGCGAGCATCGTGTGCCTATCCCCAATGACGGCAGCATTCTTGATGAGCCTGAAAAATACCATGCGATCTTTACTGCCATCGATGGCGATGAAATGAAAGTTTCCTGGCAGATCATGGTCGACGGTAATCTTGATAACTGTGATGCGGATTATCAGGGTCTTTACGCGTTCTCTACCTGCTACAACAGTGAAGAAGCTACAAATTTAGCGGGCATGATGGGCAACGAACGTGATTGGGCTGTGGTGTTTGATATCAAGGCAATTGAAGCAGGCGTGAAAGCCGGCGACTTTCAGAAAATCAATGGCGTGCCTGTACTGGATGGTCGTAAGGGTTCAAAATACACGCGTTATATTCCCGTCCCCAACAGTCCGCATGGCTGTAATACTGCACCGGATGGTATCCATGTGGTCTTCAACGGCAAATTATCACCCACTGTGACTGTCATAGACGTTCGACGTCTACCTGATCTATTCAGTGACAAGATTCAGCCACGTGATGCCGTGGTTGCGGAACCTGAACTGGGTCTGGGTCCATTGCATACCGCTTTTGATGGCAAGGGTAACGCCTTCACTACGCTGTTCCTTGATAGCCAGGCCGTTAAGTGGAATATTCAGAAAGCCATTGATTCTTATAACGGTAAAAAAGTTAATCCCATTCTGGAAAAAATTGACGTGCATTATCAACCGGGCCATAACCATACTTCGATGGGTGAGACCAAAGAAGCTGATGGCAAATGGCTGGTGTCGCTCAATAAATTCTCCAAAGATCGCTTTATCAACGTTGGGCCTCTAAAACCGGAGAACGAGCAGCTGATCGACATTAGCGGTAAGAAAATGCAGATTATGCATGATGGCCCGGCGTATGCGGAGCCGCATGACGTTATTATTGTGCGTAATGATATCGTCAACCCGGATTCAATCTGGACCAAGGGCGACCGCATGTGGGCGGAGGCAACCGCACAGGCTAAGAAGGATGGCGTTGAACTTTATACCGACTCTAAGGTGATACGTGACGGTAATAAGGTACGTGTCTATATGTGGTCAATTGCTCCAAACTTCAGCATGGAGAAATTCACTGTGAAACAGGGTGATGAAGTCACAGTTTATATCAGTAATAATGATTCAATTGATGACCTGACTCACGGTTTTACTATGGCTAACTACGGTGTAGCGATGGAGATAGGGCCGCAGCAAACATCATCAGTCACATTTACTGCTGATCGTGCTGGTGTACACTGGTTCTATTGTCAGTGGTTCTGTCATGCGCTGCACATGGAAATGCGTGGTCGTATGCTGGTAGAACCTGCGTAGTCGTTCTTTTTGAAAGTTAAGCAGCAAGAATACAGCCCGTCAGTCAGCTCTGGAGTATCCAGAAAGCTGGCTGGCGGGTTGTTGCTGTTTACCCTGTTTTTCACATTTTTATCACAGGCCGAAGAAAGGCGCGTGGCGCCCGGAGACGGTGTCTTGCAGACTGCAATTGATTCGGCAAATAATGGTGATACATTAATTTTAACTGCGGGGGTCTACACCGGTTCGGTGAATGTCCATCGTAGTCTGACCCTGTTGGGCAGCAATACTAAAGATGGCGATAGCATCATTGATGGCGAGGGCTCCGGTCATGTCATCACTGTGTCAGCGCCTGATGTCGTAATTAAAGGCATGAACATTCGGCAGTCGGGTACTAATCTGGTCGCCGAAGACAGTGGCATTTTCATTACTGAAGAAGGTGACCGCACACGAATTGAAAATAACTATTTTGAAAATAATCAGATAGGTGTTTATCTGAAAGGTCCGAACTCTGCGGTGATTAGCGCCAATGTTATCATCGGTAGCAAGCATCACCGCATCAACGACCGTGGTAACGGCATCTATTTATGGAATACGCCGGGTTCTATTATTGAGTATAACGATATTCGCTATGGCCGAGACGGAATTTTTGTTAACGCCAGTCGCGATAATGTTTTCCAGGGCAACCGTTTACGTGACTTGCGTTTTGCTATTCATTATATGTATGCACATGATAGTGAAGTCAGCGATAATATTTCTATCAATAATCATGTCGGTTTTGCTTTAATGTTTTCTTCTCGGCTAATTGTCAAGAATAATCAGTCGATTGGTGATCATGAGCGCGGGTTGTTTTTTAACTTCGCAAATAATTCGGTGATAGACGGTAACCGTGTTACCGGTGGTGCCAAAAAGTGCGTTTTTGTTTATAATGCTAACTTTAATACAATTACCAATAATTTTTTTGAAGAGTGCAACATAGGCATTCATTTCACCGCAGGTTCAGAACAAAATGAAATCTATTCCAATGCCTTTATCAATAACCGGACACAGGTGAAATACGTTGGTACCCGTTATATTGAATGGTCCAAAGACGGTTATGGCAACTACTGGAGTGACAATATGACTTTTGATATTGATGCTAACGGCATAGCCGATCAGCCCTATAAACCTAATGATCTGGTTGATCAAATTATCTGGCGTCATCCTCTGGCAAAATTATTGCTCAACAGCCCGGCAGTGCAAATTCTAAAATGGGCGCAGTCTGAATTTCCCGGCATTCATCCCGGCGGTGTGACCGATACCGCGCCGTTAATGTCACCTCCAGAGGTTGATTTTGTCGTGCCCGGAGATTTACTGAATGGTTGAGTTGGATGCGGTAAATCCTGAAGTCATTTCATTGCAGTCGGTCAGTAAACAGTACGGTATCGAAACCGTGCTAAGCAATGTTGATTTAAACGTGCAGGCTGGCGAGTGCGTGGTTCTGGTGGGTCATAACGGCGCCGGCAAAACTACCCTGATGAAACTGATGCTGGGGCTCACACGCGCCAGCTCGGGCACGGTCGAGGTGCTGGGTGGTAATCCTGCATTTAATGCATCCGTAGCATTGCACAAAACACTGGGTTATCTTCCTGAGAGTGTCGCTTTTTACGAAGCCATGACAGGTCGTGAAGTCTTGAGGTTTTATGCGCGTCTTAAAGCGGTTTCCAATGCTGACTGTGAAAAATTACTGGAGTTAGTCGGCCTTGCAGATGCCTCAAAGCGACGAGTTGGCACTTACTCAAAAGGTATGCGACAACGTCTGGGTCTGGCCCAAGCCATGCTGGGTGACCCGCAATTGCTGTTCCTCGATGAACCCACCACCGGACTTGATCCGATTTTACGTCAGCACTTTTATCAGCTGATTGATGATCTGCATAAGGAAGGTGCCACCTCAATTATTTCATCACATGCACTCAACGAAGTGGAAGCCAGAGCAGATCGATTCATCATCATGAAAGCAGGCATCGTCGTCGCCTGCGGCAGTCTGGATGAACTTTATCAACTTGCCTCATTGCCGGTACGTTTGAAAGTTTCCGTGCTGTCGGGTGAAGTAAACAATGTTGCGCAACGTCTGGGCTCTGATATAAACATTAACCGGATTAGTGATCAGGGTCTGAACCTGAGCTGCTCTAATGAAGAAAAAATGCCCCTGATACGAAGAATTACAGAACTTGGTGAGAATATCAGCGATTTGCAGATCTCACCACCGCGCCTGGATGAAGTGTATAGCTATTTCATGAGCAATGATCGATCATGAAAATGCTACTGACCCTGGCTTTAAAGGAAATTCGTGATGGTTTACGCAATCGCTGGATTGCCGCTGCCATCATTGTTTTAGGTACGCTTGCACTGGCATTGTCCATACTGGGTTCGGCACCCACTGGTTCGATTCGCGCCAGTGCACTGGATGTCACTGTCATCAGCCTGGCGAGTTTGAGCGTTTATCTGATACCGCTGATTGCCTTGATGCTGTCCTTCGATGCCCTCGTCGGAGAGTTTGAACGCGGCACCATGATGCTGCTGCTCACCTATCCGGTGAGGCGATGGCAGGTGATTATGGGCAAGTTTCTGGGACACCTCAGTATTCTGTTTATCGCGATTTTTGCAGGTTACGGCGGCGCTATTATTATCATGATTTTAATGAATGAAGGCATCACTGATGGCTGGCAGGCCTACGTCATTATGATGTCAAGTTCGCTGATCCTGGGGGCCATTTTTATCGCCCTGGGCTATCTGGTGAGTGTGCTGGTAAAAGAAAGGGCGACAGCTGCTGGTGCGGCGATCGGTTTATGGCTTTTGTTTGTTGTCCTGTACGATTTAATACTGTTCGGTGCGTTGTTGCTCGATGAGGGGCAGGTGATCAGTCAGCAGTTATTCTCCACGCTGATGTTGATTAGTCCAACCGATACCTATCGCATCTTCAACCTTAGCTTGTTCGAAGGAGTGAGTCAGGCCGCTGGTATTGCCGGCGTCGCCAGTGGCGCCGGTTTTAGCGGAGCACTTATGCTCGTGGTCATGCTGCTATGGGTGATCGTGCCATTAGCGGCGACGCTGCTAGTGTTTCAACGCCGCGAGCTTTAAGAGAATTTTCTATTTTATAATTTCTATAAATGGTGTGAACGACATTATGTATAAACTAACGATGCTAATGCTGGCTTTACTATTAAGCGCCTGTGATAAAACACCGGAAGTAGAAGCACCGCCGCCTCAGCCATTGACTCGTGAAGCCAGCGGTTACTACTGCTTGATGACTGTCGTTAATCACAGCGGACCTAAAGGACAGATCATTCTGAATGACCAGCCGGAAGCAATATGGTTTACTTCAGTACGTGACACTATCGCATTTACGTTGTCACCTGAAGAACCCAAAAATATTGCTGCAATTTATGTCAATGACATGACCGACGCC
>JAVVEE010000081.1:0-10166 GCA_032251315.1 Gammaproteobacteria bacterium | reverse complement strand
CGTGGGTTGATTTTCAACTCAAGGCAAAATTCTTACTTCAACTTAAACAAAGATTGCCAAGGGATACACATAGCTGAGCTGGGAGACCAAACCCTAGCGGGATTCCTTCTTTGGTTAAATAAGCTGCCGTTGTCATCTCCAAGAATGTCACCTTCTGTACTAGAGCATTATGTAAAATTCGATATTGACACTCTCAAGACATACCATGATCTAAATGTTCGTTTATTGGCAATTGGTTGACACTAAAATTTAGTTCAGCACCGAAGATAAGAGGGTCAGGTCTTTCCATGCAACATTGCTAATGCCAAGCACGTAGGATGCGGTGAGGGACAAACCGCATCGGTCGCGTAGAGCCTGTAAATAATCCTGCTTTTTGTCTTTCAAATATCTAACATTAACACTCAATAATTACAGAACATTGCATCGTGATTTTTTTCATGCGCTAGCATGAAATAGAAAAGCGTTTTTAAAACCCCCCTTTACAACCTGCCCCGGTGCTTTTCCGGGGCAGGTTGTAAAGGGGGGCCTTTTTCTCGTTAGTCTTTTTGGGCTGTAGCAAAAAGAGTAACACGCCCGTGGGTGCGCGAACCCACTACCCATATTGCTATGACTTATTACGAAGGTTAATAATTGCGTCAATGTATGCATTCCTAAGCAGGTCGCATTCCGGTAACTCATGCCGGGTTCAGAAGCGGCTATCTGCTGCCTCGCAGACCTAATCACCTTGATAATTCCGCTATGGCGGACAGTTTAAATTGGTGTAATATCAGCCGCCGAATCCCCCCTATCTGGATAAGTTATAGAGATGCTTAATACCGAGTTTACTGATCTACTAAAAGCGATTATTCGCCAGCCCAGTGTGGTTGGCGCGGAGCATTCATTTTTCAGGGTGCTGCAACGTGAGCTGGAGGAGCGGGGCGCTAAGGTGACCTGGTATGAGGGGTTGCTGGTGGCTCAGGGCAGCAGGCCGTATAGCACCATGTTTTCGGCGCACATTGACCGGCATGGTCTTATCTGTACCGGTCCCAATGAGTTTCAGTATGCGGCGTTTATTGCGGGCAACAGAACCGATCTGTTGAGCAATTCTGTTTCCGAAGAGTTGATGACGAAAATTACCGAACGTTTTCAGGCTGTGCCGGTATTTGCTTACGAGCCGTGGTCCGGCGCGTATCGCGGCAGTGGCATCATTAAGAAATCGTACGTCTGTGAATTCAGGAACAATCTGATTTTTGAAATTGACGGGCTGAATGATGTTGTTGCAGGTACGCCGGTTGCGTTTAAAGACAAGCTGAGTATCAATAATACCAGACTCGAAGGCCAGCTCGACAATGTGCTGACGGCGGCGGCGATTGTGCATCTGTTCAGCCAGAATTTTCAGGGCACGGCATTTTTTACCGCGCAGGAGGAGGCCGGGAAAAGCTGGCGATATCTGCTGGAATGGTTCCGCCGTTTCGGCCACTCCACCAATCGGTTGTTTGTGGTCGATACCAGCCCGTTTCCGAATGTCGAGGCGGCCAATGAGCAATTGCTGGTGCTGCGCGAAAAAGATACCAGTGCGTCGTTTAATCAGCAAGCGACCAGTTTGGTGGAAGATCTGTGCCGCAAGAATAATTTAAGTATTGTTTATAAGAACAGGTATGTTGAGGCCGAGAATAAAAAGCTGGTGAGCGCGGGGGAGAATCCGCGCTCACTGGGCAGTACCGAAATGGGCCGCATCATTGCGGCTTCAAATGGGCTGGTTGATGGTACTACGATACAGATTCCCACCAGCGGCTATCACACCATGGAGGAATCTGCCTCGTGGGAATCGGTGGATGCCTTTATAAAGTTGCTGACCGATTTGTCGGATGGAGTTTAGCGTTGCCTGATCCGTTGCGGCGCTGCTTACTCTTTGCCGAATACGGTCTTTAGAATTTCGCTGGTTCTTGCCGCCGGATTCTCGCGAATTTTCTTTTCTTCCTGCGCAATCATGGTGAACAGTCCGCTCATGGTTTTTTGCGTGACGTAAGTATCGACATTATAATCTTCCAGGTTCAGGTACTTACCGGTGAAGCCGAGTCTGTCGTACATTTTTTTGTAGACGGCGGTCACGCCCGCACTGGATGTGGCCTCTTTTACAATCGGTGAAATCTGTTCCTGGAGTTGTTCGCTGCCGGATTTTTTCAGATACTGTGGGTGGCGGCGTCATCGGGACCATTAAGAATGGTTTTCGCATCCTCGATACTCATGTCCGCAATGCCTTTCTGAAGAATGCCCAGCGTTAAGGGCACTGCCGATTCGTCGACGCGGTTCATGGCGGTGACAAATTCATCGGCGTATTCATCTTTGCCGCTTTTGCGTAGTAGTGATTCGGCTTTTTCAAGTTTATCCGGCATGGGAATTCTGACGTCACTGTTTTTTAGAAAACCATTCGTTTTGCCCAGGCTGTCGACGGCATAAGCCGCGCCCTTGTTCAGTGCTGCTTTCAGACCGGCAACGATGTCTTCGTTGCTAAAGGTGACTTAAATATCGGCGTCACAGACTCCTGGCATTGATCCGATTAGATTATTCTAACGGGGAATGCATTCCATAACCTCAACTATAACTTTTGCTTAACTGTAAAACTTACTATTGAGTTACATGGAAAGGATACCCTTCAATCAAGACGCGCTGAGAATACATCCGTGTACGCGCGGCAGCAGCATCCCTGCTGCTGACGGTCTTGATTGAAGGGTATCCTTTCCATGCGTTTTGTTAGTAAGTTTTATGTTTTACAGTTAAGTATTTTACGAATCTGGTCAAGCTGGTCTTCCTTGCGCTCCAGTTCGTGGATCATTTTTACCATTAGATCCGGGCCGGCAGCATACGCGCGAGCGAATCCCAGCTTGAAACCAAGTTTGGTTATTTCATTGGCGAGATATTCCAGTTCTTCATCGTCCAGACGGCCGCTTTTACCCGCCAGGAGTTTTTTTGCATCTTTTATTAAGTGGCTAGCCATTTTATTCCCTCTTTAAGCGTTGAATTGCGATTGCATTTTATCAGGCGTGGTTAAATTAATATGTCTATGTGGCGCTATGCAATCCGGATTAAAAAATGATTTTCCTGTACGCTCCGCCCACCACTTCCTTACACGTTTAACACTAGCACACCTGATGCTGAATAATCACCAACTATTTGCATGTTGTTTTCGAGACAGTAGTTGTTTCAGGCATAATCCTGGTATGAATGATCTATGTTTGCAGGGGGGTAAGGCGAGTGTTTGTGCTAATCGCTGCATAGCAGTGCTATCATTTCGACGTTCAGTTTGTCTGGTGAAAACGGCTTGGTGATAAAGCTGTTCATGCCGGCTGTAAAACATTTCTGTTTCTCGTCCTGTAAACTGTTGGCGGTTAAGGCGATGATGGGAATGGCCTGTTTGTCTTTGTCCGGCAAGGCGCGGATGCGTCTGCTGGCTTCTATGCCATCGACCAGGGGCATATGGATATCCATTAAAATAACATCGAAAGCGGCATCGGCATTGATTACGGCATTGACTGCCTCTTCGCCATTCGTCGCTACCGTCACTTTGTGTCCGTCCTGTTGCATGAGTGTTTGTGCAGCATAGCAATTTATTCTATTATCTTCGGCGATCAAAATAGACAGCTGAGAGATGGCATGATCGCAGCAGGTGTTATCGGAAAGTTTTTGCAGGCAGGACTCGGAAATAACCGCTAATTTCAATGCAACATAAAAAGTAACGCCCTGCTCGGGGTTGTTTCTGATACCTATTTCACCGCCCATGGCTTCAACCAGTTTTTTGCAGATGGCCAGACCGAGTCCGCTACCCTCATGATTTTTGCTTATACCGGAATCTATCTGTGAGAATTTTTCAAATAGAAGACTCTGTTTTTCCTGTGGAATGCCTATGCCGGTATCGATCACCGAAAATAGTAGTTCGATATTTTCTTCATCTTGCTCAAGAGCTTTGATGCCTAAGGTAACGCTGCCCTGTTTGGTGAATTTAATCGCATTGTTGAGCAGGTTGATGAAGATCTGGCGCAACCGCATCTCGTCACCGATGAGGTTTTCTGGCAGATCGGGATCGGCATCGATATACAGCTCCAGCTGTTTTTCGCTGGCACGGTTCTCAATAAGGTGGATGCAATCATCACAGAGCTTCGACAGCTGGAACGGGCTTTTTTCCAGACTTAGTTTGTCGGATTCTATTTGCGAGATGTCAATGATGTCGTTCAGTAACAGCAGCAGCTGTTCGCTGGAGACGTCGATAGTGTCGAGATAATTGCTCTGTTTTTCTGTCAGCGGGGTGCGCTTGAGCAGGTTGAGCATGCCGATAACACCGTTCATGGGCGTTCTGATTTCATGGCTCATGGATGCCAGGAAATCGCTTTTTGCCCGGTTGGCGGATTCAGCCTGCTTTTTTGCGGCGTCGAGTTGGCGGGTTCGTTCGTCCACCATGCGTTCCAGACTTTGCTGCTGGCTGGTTAGCTGCTCGTCGTAATTTTGAATATTGTCCAGCATGATGTTGAAGTTGTCGACCAGGGTGCCGAGCTCATCGTGGCTAAAGCGTTCCGCGCGGTGGCTGAAGTCTCGTTTTGTGGAGACCGATTCCATGGTGTCGAGCAGACGCCGTACTGGCACTGAAACTATGCGTTGTAGCTGGTTAGAAAGCAGTAGTGCTACCAGCATTGAAATTACAAATGTTCCCAGTCCAAGATAGGCTTGCTGAATCAGGATCGCATGCACTCTGCTCATGTTACCGACGATGTGGAAATAACTGATAGTCTCACCATCAACAATAATGGGCTCTACCACCTCAACCAGGTTCCACTGAATATCATTAGCATTTTTTCTGTGGCTGATATTCGGCTCTTCATTGAAGTCGGAAGCATGATATTCGGCAAAGGCCTCACCATTTTTATTATGGATGTCTGCCAGGACTATGTCGTTCTGTGAAGCGAGGGTAGCTAAAATCTCAGTTACAGTTTTTTTGTCCTGAAAAGTGATGGCAGCACTACTGTTTGCACCAAGTACAGTCGCTAGTGCTCGTAATCGAGTCACTGTATCGTTTCGGGCAGAGCTAACTTCAAGCGTCATAAATAAGGTTAGGCTTATAAATAATACTGCTCCGGCAGTGCCCAAAATAATGGCTATTAGTTTTTGCTTGATGGAAGCATTGAGTAAGATCATTCTGCTTCTACCTCTGGGATTACCACTGCCAAACTGAGCAAGCGAGAACTGAATTCTAACCCTGCTTTATTGGAGGCCTCGAGGCTAATAATGAAATAGGTTTGGTCTTTTCCCCGGTAGAGTTCAATGATCCCTTTCGAGCGTGCAAAGTAGGGTAGTTCGCTTATTGTTAGAACAGGCTCGCCATGTACTGATTTAAGGATGTTTTTGTAATTTTTGCCTTCTGAAGTAGCAATGTATAGTATCTGGCAGTTCTTTGCAGTCTGCGCATTTTTTAGTGGATGGAGAGTGACAGGGTGTCCTTTAATTATTTTTTCATGAAGCTTTTGAATCTCATCAGCCAATGCATCTTTACCGGCAATGCATAGCTTTAGTGGCATATCCTTTGTTTTCCAGGTGCTTTCCGGCCAGCGTGTGAAAATGGCAAAATTGTATATGTAGGCGGCTTTGAGTAAAAGCTCATCATCGCCATGAGTTTGAGCAGTAGCTGTTTGCATGGTGTTTATCACCAGAAGGCAGGTACTGATCAACAGGGTTGTCGTTATTCGTTTCAACATGTCTTTTGCAATGGCATGTTTAATGGTATTTGATTTTTTTATTTTGAGTGTTCCTGATAGCTGGACCATTAAAGTTTATATTGTATCTCAGCATAATAATTACACTCTGGCAGATGGTGGTTTCCAGGCTGACCAGCTCTTCCAGGTTGAGGGAGAGGAAATGCTGTAGCCGGATATCGTCGTTGTTGGCTTGAGCGAAAGCAGACTGAGTCAGGGCAACAAAAATAATTATAGTTGGTTGTGGTTTCATACCCGCTCAGAATCAAATCCTGCTTATTGTCAGGTTATATTTTAAGGTAGGATCTTGCCACATATTTGTCGATTAACACCTTAAATTCATCGGCAACATTATCGCCTTTCAGGGTCACGGTTTTCTTGCCGTCCTCATACACCGGCGCCACCGGTGTTTCGCCACTGCCGGGCAGGCTGATGCCGATGTTGGCGTGCTTGCTTTCGCCGGGGCCGTTGACCACGCAGCCCATCACCGCCACGCTCATGTTTTCCACCCCCTGGTAGCTTTTTTTCCACACCGGCATTTCACTGCGCAGGTAGTCCTGAATCTGGGAAGCGAGATGCTGGAAGAAATCGCTGGTAGTGCGACCGCAACCGGGGCAGGCGGTGACCAGGGGCACAAATGCGCGCAAGCCCATGGTTTGCAGAATTTCCTGGGCGACCACCACCTCCTTACTGCGTTCGGCCCCCGGCTCCGGAGTTAATGAGACGCGGATGGTGTCGCCGATGCCGTCGTGCAGCAGCATGCTGAGCGCAGCCGTGGAGGCGACGATGCCTTTGGAGCCGATGCCGGCTTCGGTAAGGCCGAGGTGCAGGGCGTAATAACTGCGACCCGCCAGCGAGCGGTAGACACTGACCAGATCTTTCACCACGCTCATTTTGCAGGAAAGAATGATCTTGTTTTTGTGCAGGCCGATTTCTTCCGCCGCTCCGGCGCTGTCGAGGGCCGAGCGGATGACGGTTTCGAGCATCAGGCTGTGGGCATCGAGCGGCTCATCGAGGCGGGCATTTTCGTCCATCAGCCGGGCCAGCAATGCCTGGTCCATGCTGCCCCAGTTGACGCCGATACGCACTGCCTTGTCGTTTTTGATGGCGTGCTCAATCATGGTGGCAAACTGGCTGTCGCGGTTGGCGCCGCGGCCGACGTTGCCGGGGTTGATGCGGTATTTGGCCAGGGCTGCGCCGCACTCAGGGTGATCATTCAGCAATTTGTGGCCGTTGAAATGAAAATCGCCGATCAGCGGTGTGCTGATGTTCTTTTTGTCCAGCGCCTCGCGGATTCTGGCCACCGCCGCGGCCGCCCTGTTGTCATTGACGGTAATGCGCACCAGCTCGGAACCGGCATTCGCCAGCTCGATAATCTGGGCGGTGGTGGCGCTGACATCGGCGGTGTCGGTATTGGTCATGGACTGCACCACTACCGGCGCCTTGCCGCCGACGATAACGCCGTCAATGTCGACGGCGAGCGAGTTTCTTCGGGGTTGGTAAGCGTCTGGAAATAGCATGATGATTCGCCGTGCTTTTTGAAAAGATCACATTCTACCTTGTGCCGCCGTAGCCTGCACAGGCAGAGGCGGCTAGAATGCGGCCTTTATTGGAAGTTGTAGCAAGCACTATATATATGAAATCTGTCACCTTAAAACTGGGCTTAATCATTAATCCGATGGCCGGAATCGGCGGTACGGTCGGCCTCAAGGGCAGCGATGGCCGGGAGATTGTCGAGCAGGCGCTGGCGCAGGGCGCGCAGCCCAAAGCGGGTGAGCGTGCCGCACTGGCGCTGGCGCAGCTGAGGGGCATAAAGATGCAGCCGGTATTAACGGTATCCGGTGACATGGGCGCGGCGGCGCTCGAGCAGGCGGGCATCGCCTATGAAACCGTCATGGCGGCACCACCGGTAAGCAGCGCCGGTGATACTTACCAGGCCGTGCTCAGGCTCTGTGAAAACAACATCGACCTGCTGCTGTTTACCGGTGGCGACGGCACCGCCCGGGATGTGCTGGACGCCCTGCAGAGCTGCGGCAGGGCGGACACGCTGCCGGTAGTGGGCATTCCCGCGGGCTGCAAAATCCATTCTGCGGTTTATGCAGTGACGCCCTCGCGTGCCGGTGAGCTGGTGGCGCTGCTCGAACAGGGCGAGCCGCTGACGCTGAAGCAAGCTGAGGTCATGGATCTGAATGAGGCGGCTTACCGGGCGGGCCAGCTGTCCGCCCGCTGTTATGGTTATCTATCGGTACCGGCCGATGAGGCACGCATGCAGGCGATGAAGCAGGGTGGGATCAACAACGAAGCGCTGGCGTTGCAGGATATCGCCACTGACGTGGTGGAAAACATGGAAGACGAGGTGCTGTATTTTATCGGAGCCGGAACCACCACCGCTGCGGTGATGGATGAACTGGGTCTGCCCAACAGCCTGCTGGGTGTCGACGCGGTGCGGAACCGGCAATTGCTGGCTGGCGACATGGATGAGCGCGCCATGCTGGCACTGCTTGATGAAACTTCCGGCGAAACCAGCGGAGCAAAAATAATTGTCACCGCCATCGGCGGACAGGGGCATATATTTGGTCGCGGCAACCAGCAGTTTACCCCCGCGGTGATTGCAAAAGTGGGCGTTGGGAATATCATAGTCATTGCCACCAATGAAAAATTACGCGCTTTGCAGGGGCGGCCATTATTGCTTGATACCGGCAGTGTGGAGCTGGATAAAAAACTGGCGGGGGTAAAGCCGGTAGTGACCGGCTTCGAGCAGCGCACTTTGTATAAATTTAATTAAGTATGAGGTGTTTGGTATAAGCTGAACGCTCAAAACGCATTAATAAGCAACACTAAATTACAGGTATTAAAAAATGCAAGATGCAGAATTTGTCGCTGGTTTGTTGAGCTTTATCAAGGCCTCGCCCACCCCCTTTCACGCGGTCGAACAAATGTCAGCGACGCTGGAAGAAAACGGTTTTAAACGCCTGAGCGAATCCGATGCCTGGGAGATGCATGCAGCCGTACCCGTGACCTGCAAGTTTTACGTTACCCGTAACGACTCCTCGATTATTGCTTTTACACTGGGACGCGATCCGGTGGAGCATGGTTTTCGTATGGCCGGCGCACATACCGACAGTCCATGCCTGAAAGTCAAACCCAATCCTGAAATTACCAAAAATAGTTATTTCCAGCTGGGCGTCGAAGTCTACGGCGGGGCCTTGCTGAATCCCTGGTTTGATCGCGATCTGTCTCTGGCGGGGCGCGTCAATTATGTCACCACTGATGGCGAAGTCGGCAACACGCTGATTGATTTCGAGCAGGCCATTGCCAGCATTCCCAGCCTGGCCATTCATCTTGATCGGGAGGCTAATGAAACTCATGCCATCAACAAGCAGGAACACCTTCCGCCTATCTTGATGAAGCTGCCGGAAGGCGATGATCGCCAGCCCGATTTTCGCGATATCCTGCTGCGCCTGCTCAGCAAGCAAAAACCGGATTTAAAAGCGGAAAAAATCCTTGATTATGAAATGAGTTTCTACGATGTGCAGGCACCGGCGGTGATCGGTCTGCATCAGGATTTTATCGCTGCTGCACGCCTGGACAATTTGCTGAGCTGCTATACCGCATTAATGGCGCTGTTGCAGGCCGATCCGAAACAGAACTGCCTGCTGGTGTGCAACGATCACGAAGAGGTGGGCAGCGCTTCGGCAAGCGGTGCGCAGGGCAATTTTCTCAAATCAGTGCTGGAGCGTTTGTGCCCGCCGGGCACCGAACATTTTGTCCGCTGCATGGATCAGTCGATGATGATCTCCGTCGATAACGCTCACGGCATTCATCCGAACTTTGCCGACAAGCACGATGAAAATCATGGCCCGATACTAAATCAGGGGCCGGTAATTAAAATGAACTCTAATCAACGTTATGCCTCTAACAGTGAAACCAGCGCTGCTTTTCGTTATATTTGCGAAAAAGCCGACGTGCCGGTGCAGTCATTTGTAGTGCGCACCGATACCGCCTGCGGCAGCACCATTGGCCCGGTGACGGCTAGTAATCTGGGCGTGCGTACCGTCGATGTCGGTGTGCCCACATTTGCTATGCATTCAATACGGGAACTGGCCGGGCGCTGGGATGGCTATTATCTTTGCCGTGCACTGCGTGAATATTTTCGTTAGTGTAAATATTTGTAATGGCACGTTGATAAATGCAGCGGGATCATTATTCTTGGTAACGTCAACGGGATCCCATTCCCTTTGGCGACTCTCCCTTTAACCGGCACCCCTTGCCGGTTTTTTTTTGGGTTTTTAAATTTTAGAGTCATTGGAGACAACTTTTAGGTGGAGAAGCATATATACTCTGATCTACACGGTTTTTTTAGTTTTTATAGATACTAACAAAACGCATGGAAAGGATACCCTTCAATCAAGACCGTCAGCAGCAGGGATGCTGCTGCCGAGCGTA
>JAVVEE010000080.1:0-10412 GCA_032251315.1 Gammaproteobacteria bacterium | reverse complement strand
ATCCGGCCTATCCAGTATTTGATCAGGCCGGAGGCGGGTGCATTATGCGTCAGCCGCGCAGGAATCATTATCAGGCATTTTTCCAGTTGCTCTTTTTGAATTCATGCAGCTTGGCGTAGCCTTCGAGTAATTTTTTGTGCGTGTTAAAGCCTTCCAGCGATAAGCCGGGGCTGTGCAGGCCGTGGAAGATTTCCCTGCCTTCGATGAGATCGATGCCGGTTTTGACATTCTCTTCGCCGAACATTTTAGCCAGGCTTTCGACGTAGTCATCGTAGTCACGTGACTCGTCCAGTTTGATTTCGAGCAGCACCTGCATGCAGCGATATTCGCGTGAACGCGCTTCGTTCAGCTGGTCAATCTGCAAGCACCAGTCGATCCATTCGGCCGCCTGCTCATCGTCACCGATGGCGAGGCAGAGCATGGCCTTGAGTTCGCCGATGCGTAGATCAGCCCAGGCAGTACCGGCATCCGGTGCCACGCCGATAAATTCGGCGATACGCTGAAAATCACTGTAACCTTCTTCATCGAGACGCTCGAGAATGTTTTGCCATTGCTTTTCATCGAGACGCTTCAGTGACAGAATCTCTTCGCGAAACAGGGCACCTTCGTTGTTGTTGTTCCAGACCAGGTCATCGACCGGATAAATATCCGACATGCCCGGCACAATGATACGGCAGGCATAAACATTCAGATGCTCGTAGTCGGAGATGTAAATATCGTTACCCATATCGTGAATAATTTTACTGAGATAGGCAAACTCGTCATGGGTGTTACCGTCATGATCCCAGTCGTAAAATTCGTAATCGGGTTTGTTCTTGAAAAAGTCGTAGGCGATCAGGCCGCTGGAGTCGATGAAGTGTGTTTCCAGATTATGATGATCAGCGACTTCGTCGAGATCAAAACTCGGCGGCAGAAAGCCATCAAGCTGATCCAGGCCACGGCCCTGTAGCAGTTCGGTAACGGTGCGTTCCAGCGCCACTTCAAAACTGGGATGCGCGCCGAACGAAGCGAATACCGAGCCGTTGCGCGGGTTGATCAGGGTAACGCTCATTACCGGATACTGACCGCCCAGCGAGGCATCGGCAATGTGCAAATGGTAGCCGTGGCTTTCGAGTTTGTTAATAGATTCGACGATCAGTGGAAAACGGTTTAAGACTTCCTGCGGTACGACCGGCAGGCAGATACCTTCGGCGATAATTTTGTTTTTAACGTAGCGCTCAAAAACTTCAGACAGACTCTGCACTCTGGCTTCGTTTCGAGTATTGCCCGCAGACATGCCATTGCTGACATATATATTGCCGATGATGTTTACCGGGAACCAGCATAACTCACTGTCGCGCTGGCGTTCATACGGCAATGCACAGATGCCGCGCTCGCCGGTTCCGGAGTTGATATCAAAGAGCTGGCGTGGCTTGAGCGCGCCTTCCGGATCATAATAATCCCAAAGCTCTTCATTGAGCAGACCTTCGGGCATGGTGCTGTCGTCTTTGAGCTTGAACCAGCGTTCATCGGGATAGTGCACAAACTTGCCTTTAGAAAATTTTTCGCCCAGATAAAAATCGGCAAAGAAATAATTACAGCTAAGGCGTTCAAAATATTCACCCAGCGCACTGGCCAGACAGGCTTTTCGGCTTGCGCCCTTGCCGTTGGTGAACATCAGGCCGCAGTCTTTATCGCGGATATGCACCGAGTAGACATTCGGCACCGGGTTGAGCCATGAAGCTTCTTCGATGTTGACACCCAGATCATCCAGTTTACCCAGCATAGTTTCAATGCTGGATTCGAGGTCGCGATCTTTGCCTTTGATGTATGTTTTATCTGTCACACTATTTCCCGTTTAAGAATATAAATTATTTTACCGTGACCTGTTGGCCTTCGTACTCGACGACCTGTCCGGTTCGGATTTTGCAGCGCTTGCGCAGCTCGACTTTGCCATCGACTTTCACCTGACCTTCCGCGATCACCACTTTAGCGCGTCCGCCACTTTCACTGAGGCCAGTGGTTTTCAATAAATTGTTCAGCTCAATATATTCATGACCGTCCAGTTCAAATATTTCCATGGTTCACTCTGATTCTCTATAGTTTTAGAAGTGCGGGTAAGGCGCGGGTTAACAACTGGCGCACCGAGGCCATGCCAGCCTGCATGTGCTGTTCGATGAGCTGCATGGTGATAAGTTCATCATCGCCCTTGCCCGCCGCCCAGTTCACCACCAGCGCGCAGCAGCCGTATTCCATATCCAGCTCACGCGCCAGTGCCGCTTCGGGCATGCCGGTCATGCCTACGATGTCGCAGCCGTCTCGCTCCATGCGTGATATTTCCGCTGCGGTTTCCAGTCGGGGGCCCTGAGTCGCGCCATAAATAGCGCTGCTCTGCACCTGAATATTTTGCTCGGTGGCTACCTGCTGCAAACACTGGCGAATGCTTTCGCTGTAGGGCTGTGAAAAATCGACGTGCATGACACTGTCGGCATTTTCATCTGAATAGGTATGTTGGCGTGAATGAGTGTAGTCGACAATCTGATGCGGAAAAACGATTCTTTCAGGCGGCATGTTTTCGGTGATGCCGCCGACCACGTTAACCGCGACGATGTGTGTCACGCCCTGCTGTTTCAGCGCCCAGAGATTGGCGCGATAATTAATATTATGCGGCGCAATATTGTGGCGCTCACCGTGGCGTGGCAGAAAAATAACCTCATGGCCGTCGAGGCTGCCGATATTTAGAACATTGGAGGTTTCGCCATAGGGCGTGGTCACTTTTTCCGTGCGTAGATTCTGTAACGACGAGAACTGATCCAGCCCGGTGCCACCAATAATTGCAATGCGTGTCATATTATTCATTTAAGGCATAAATACCGTTTAGATGCCGAAGCTGTGACTGGTAGTCCATGCCGAAACCGAAAACGTAACGATCTTCAACTTCCAGGCCGACATAATCGCTTTCCAGGCCTTCGATGCAACGGTCATGTTTTTTCCTGACCAGAACGGCGCTAACGACCTCTTTGGCGCCCTGCTCAATACAGTAATCGACGATGGCTCTCAGCGTCACACCTTCATCAAGAATGTCATCGACAATGACCACCGTGCGATTTTTCAAATCCACACTGGGGTAGACACGCCAGTCCAGGGTGCTGCCGATGGCCTGGTTTCGGTAACGCGTGGCGTGAATATAATCGACCTGTGGGAAGCAAGTCAGGCGCGTGAGCAGATGCCCGGTAAAAACCAGACCGCCATTCATGACGCACAGTAACAGCGGCTGCGTGGCTTTTAGTCGCTCATTGAGCTGAGCGGCGATGGCATCTATCGCAGCGGAAACCTGACTGCTGCTATAGATTAAACAGGCTTGGGATAAAACCTTTTCAAGATCTTCACTGGAGTAACGCATTTAAACAAACTTCATTAGGGTATTGGGTGGATAAACATTAATAGGTAAAAGTGACGGTATCATCATCCATAGCTTCTTTAATGATATAGGCCGTGCCAACGCTTTCATCAATTTCCGGGATGAGGTCTTTGCCCCAGACCGAAATGGTGGGCGCACTCACCTTGAAGACGACCCCGGCCTTATGCGCCTCCTGTATGACATCGTAAATGTTACGGTGGGTCTCATGATTAATTTCCAGGCCTTCGGCGTGATCCATGATCGCCAGCTTGCCGGTGTTACCGGTAATGACAATTTCGACATCGTGCGACATGGCGGCAGCTACGGTCGCCTGAAACAGAGGGGCGGCGAGCTCTTCGGCGTTTTTGGGATCGGAATTAGCCAAAATAATTAATAATTTCTTACTCATGATTTCATGCCTCCGGGTTATGCAGTAGTTCAGGCATTGATTCTACATGCAAGGTGGAGGTCGGGTAGGCTATTTCCGCTGTGTGGTGCTCGATAATGGTCATAATCTTTAACAGCACATCCTGCTTGATCTCGTGAAAATAGGCCCAGTCGGTAGTTTTGGTGAAGGTATAGACAAAGAAGTCGATGGATGAGGCCGAAAATTTAACGAAATTAACCATCAAGGTGGTTTTGGTATCAATTTCAGGATGCTCTAACAGCATCTGCTTCACGTCGCTTACGATATCGTGCATTTTTGACGAATCCTGATAGCGAATGCCGATGGTTTCGTAGATTCGACGGTTTGTCATTCTGGAGGGATTCTCCACACTGATGGTCGAAAATACTGAGTTGGGAACATACAGCGGACGCTTGTCAAAAGTACGAACCCGGGTCAGGCGCCAGCCGATGTGTTCAACGGTACCTTCGATATCACGGTCGTTGGAGCGTATCCAGTCTCCGACCTTGAAGGGGCGATCCAGGTAGATCATTAAGCCGCCGAAAAAATTGGCGAGCAGATCCTTGGCAGCAAAACCGATGGCGATGCCGCCGATACCGCCGAATGCCAGCACCCCGGAGATGCTGTAACCCAGGGTTTGCAGCATTACCAGCCCGCTAGTGATCATGATGGACATGCGGATCAGCTTTGAAATCGCATCCACGGTATGGGCGTCATAATTTTTTTCCTTGCCCTCTTTGGTGGCGGCCGTGAGGATTTCCTGGGCGCCGGATATCAAATTCAACAAAATGATGGTCAGGATAACAATGACACCGACATCGCGGATCGGTGCCACGGCCTGAAAAATACTTGCTCCGCTTTGCTCGAAGACGATGTCTGCGGCAAAGCTCAGACCCAGCAGCCAGATCATCCAGGCGAGCGGTTTTTGCAATGCCCGGGGCAACAGGTCATCCCATCGACTGTTGGATTTTTTCAGTCTGAGTTCAAGCTTATTGAGTGCACGTCGTGCCAGAAAGCTTAAGGTCAGGGTAACTAAAACAATAACAAAGACCTGAATGACCCAGTCATTATCTTGTAAAAATTCAAGCCATTGGTTGATGTGTTCTTTAGCGCTCATGGTCATACCTGTATAAATTAAACATCCAGCTCCATCCACGGGGAGTCGTCCAGTTCCAGAATCATTTTATTCACCTTCCGCCATTTGGCGCTGGCGCGCAGTTCATCGCGATTTATCTCGCCCTTGCCGTGCATGCGGGTCAGGCGTAATTGTGAGGTCGGGTTAGTGTAACCGGCTAATGCTTCGACCACTTCAGCGACGCCATCAGGATGATTGCACATCAGCACCATGTCGCAACCGGCATCGAGTGCCAGCACAGCGCGCTCGCCGTAACTGCCGCCGATGCCCGCGGCTTCCATGCTCAGATCATCGCTGAAGATGACGCCCGGAAATTTAAGCCGGCCACGCAATACCTGTTGCAGCCAGATGGCCGAATAACCGGCGGGTTTGTCATCAACCTGATCATAGATGACATGAGCGGGCATGATCGCCGGCAGGTTATTGCGGATCATTTTTTCAAAAGCAATGATGTCGCTACGCAGCAACGTAGCCATGTCACGATGATCGACCGGCAAAGCCAGGTGCGAATCTTCGGCCACGCCGCCGTGGCCGGGAAAATGCTTGCCCACCGCAGACATGCCTGCTAGTGACATACCGTGCATAAAGGCATACGCCAATGTCGCGGCAATGTCCGGTTTGGAGTGAAAGGCGCGATCACCGATGACCCCGCTGACTCCGTGCGCCAGATCGAGCACCGGCGCAAAACTGAAATCAACATTGATGGCGCGCAGCTCTGCGGCCATCAGCCAGCCGGTCAGCTCGGCACATTCACGCGCCCGGTTCTGATCGTGCCTGTACATTTCGCCGAATACACTGGCGGGGGGAAGCCTGGTAAAGCCCTCATGGAAGCGCTGTACCCTTCCGCCTTCATGATCAGTCGCAATGAGCAGATGCGGGGTGCGCAGGGTATGGATCTCCTGCACCAGTGAAGTGATCTGTTCAATAGATTCAAAATTGCGCGTAAACAGAATCACCCCCCCGGTTTGCGGGTGGAGCAGCAATTCTCTTTCGGTATCGCTGATCTGCGTACCAACCAAATCCATCATGACGGGGCCGAGTGACATTAAATAACTACCTTTTTAATAGTGTGTCTGTACATTTAAGCATTTATCTGCCGGAAACAAAATCGGCACAGCGCTCATTCATCGATACCGCAGAATTGTAAGATCTGTGCAATATGGTTTTCGAAGCCGGCAAAAGAATGGTCTCCGCCCTCTTCCAGCACCAGCTGGCAGCCCCGATACTTTTCCAGCGCCTGACGGTAGTCCAGAGTTTCATCGCCCGTTTGCAGCAGCAACAGATACCGTTCGGGATGAGTAATCGAGGCTACGTCCAGGGCGCGAAACTGTTCGATGTGGCTCTCATCAAGCACCCAGCTCTCGTCAGTGTAGTAATTGGTGTTATCGCCCAGATATTTTTTCAGCAACTCGTGCGGTCGCACCGCAGGGTTGATCAGTACCGCCTTGCAGCCAAATCGTTCTGCCAGATGGGTGGCATAAAAGCCGCCCAGCGAACTTCCGGCGACCGCAATTGTTGCCACTTTTTGATTCGCCTCGAACCAGCTGATCAGCCGGCTCATGGCTTCGGCGGGCTCCAACGGAAGTGCGGGAATCGCCAGCTGGTCGCTCATGCCGCGTTCATCCATGTAGGCGCGCAGGGCCTGGGCTTTGGATGATTTGGGTGAGCTGTTAAAGCCGTGTAGATAAAGTAATCGAGTAGAATTCATATGTGTTCAAAGCGGTTGGCAGGTTGGAAAAAATCAGTCATAAAAAAACCCCTGTAAAACGAGATTTTACAGGGGTTTTGCCAACAGGCGTAACGAAAAAGAAGCGTTATAGTCGGCTCAAGTTATTTTTCGGCCATGTCCTTAAGTCCTTTCATCGGCAGTACTTTTACTACTTTGCGCGCAGGCTTCGCCTTAACATCCATCAACTCACCCGGACGGAATGGATTGGGTACATTCTTACGTGCTTTGGTCGCTGGCTTCTTGTTGATTTTTATTTTCATCAGGCCCGGAATCTTGAATTCACCGGCGCCACGGGATTTGACGTGACCCTCAATTACATTGCCCAGAGATTCGAAAACTTTGGCGACATCTTTGCGAGCAAGACCGGTTTCTTCTGCGATATGCAAATATAACTGTGTTTTTGTATAAGGCTGACTAATGGCCTTAATTTTTTTTGCAGGTGCAGCTGTTTTTGCGGCTGTTTTCTTAACTGATTTTTTTACAGACTTCTTTTTGACTGCACTTTTCTTTACTGCTACCATGATTTTTTATCCTTTGGTGGTTATTTATTTTTTAATTTTTACAACTAAGCGCATTTTTATAACTTTAGCCCTGCAATGTAAACACCTAAATCATAATAAACTTCGATTTAAGCCTGTATTACAGTAAAAAAACGGCATATTCATGTTTTATCAGATGAAGTGTTCACCTATAAGCGGTTTATTGTATAGCGACAAGCACAACAGCATGAACCGCAACTCCTTCCCTTCGACCTACATACCCCAATTTTTCTGTTGTTGTAGCCTTGATGTTTATCTGATTTTTTTGCACTTTAAGAAGCTCGGCAATACTCTCACACATCGGCGTTATGTACGTCGATAAAACGGGAGCCTGAGCCACAATAGTGACGTCAAGATTAGATAATCCATAACCGGCTTGCTTCACTTTCTGATAGACACTTTGCAGCAGCAAACGGCTGTCGATATTTTCATAGCGGGCATCCGTATCCGGAAAATGCCGGCCTATATCCCCTGCCGCAATCGCCCCCAGTAAGGCGTCGCAAATTGCGTGGATGACCACATCACCGTCAGAGTGCGCCAGCAGGCCATGAGTATGCGCAATGCGAACACCTGCCAGCATGATATGGTCTCCATCTGCAAAGGCGTGTACATCAAAGCCGTGGCCGACACGAATCGGAATATTAGATTGGGATTGAGTAGTCATGAATCCTCCTGGGTCTGCTGGTCAGCCATAAATAGTTCTGCCAGACGCAAATCACCGGGACGGGTGATCTTGATGTTGTCTTCGCAGCTCTCAACCAGTAATGGTGCAAAACCGGCGTGCTCCATGGCTGAGGACTCATCGGTTACGGCAATGCCCTCGGCTATTGCCCGAATCAGGGCATTTTGCAAAACACTGTAGGGGAACAACTGCGGCGTCAGTGCGTGCCATAAACCTTCACGTTCCACCGTCTGCTGCACCACTTGTGCGCCGACTGTCTGGCGTTTCATGGTGTCACGCACCGGCAGGGCCAGCAGTCCGCCGGCATTGTTAAGCGTGGCCTGTGCGATTAGCCGCTCGATATCCGAGAGCCGCACGCAGGGCCGCACCGCATCATGCACCAGCACCCAGTCATTATTAATGTCAAAGTTTTCATGCTGCGCCAGCGCCTTCATGGCATTGAGCACCGAGTCGCAGCGCTCGCTGCCACCCTCAGCCCTGAGCACGGGCTTAGCTGAATTGATGTTCAGCTCAGGCCAGTATTGATCATCATCACGCAGAGCTATAGCGAGGCCGCTTATTTTATCTGCGGCCAGCAGTCGTTGAATCGTGTTTTCAAGCACGCTGGCACCCAACAGTTTCAGATATTGCTTGGGAATGTCTGACTGCATGCGACGGCCAATGCCGGCGGCGGGAATCACCGCCCAAATTGAGAAGCTATTCATGGTGTTAGGGATTAACCGCAGCCTCACCTTCCAGTGGCGATTGTTTGTTATCGACTTTGTCAGCCTCACTGGAAATCACCTGATAATAAATTTCATTTTTACCGATCATACCCAGTTCACTTCTAGCGCGTTCTTCAATGGCGTGCAGACCTTTTTTCAGGTCCTGCACTTCGGCAACCAGTGCCTGATTGCGTTCCTGCAAGCCATCCACCTGTTGCTGGACGAGATCAATCTCTTCCTGCAATGCCAGAATTTTTGGAATACCGCCGTCGCCCCGCCATATCTTGTATTGCAGCATAAGCAGCAAGACAATCAGTATGGCGATAATTTTTTTCACAATACTTCGTTAAAGTTATTTGATCATTTCAAATATTTGAAAGCATTTTTTCCGGCATAAACAGCACTGCTGCCCAGTTCTTCTTCAATGCGCAATAGCTGATTGTATTTAGCAATGCGATCGGAACGTGACAGTGAACCGGTTTTGATCTGACCCGCCTGCGTGGCCACACACAGGTCGGCAATGGTGCTATCTTCGGTCTCACCGGAGCGATGTGAAATCACGGCGGTGTAATTCGAGGCATGTGCCATATTGATCGCATTCAGGGTTTCGCTCAGGGTGCCAATCTGGTTGAACTTGATCAGAATCGAGTTGGCGATATTCTTATCGATACCTTCCTTAAAAATAGATGTATTGGTAACAAACAGATCGTCACCTACCAGCTGCACCTTGTCGCCAAGCTGCTGCGTCATATAGGCCCAGCCGTCCCAGTCGTTTTCAGCCAGACCATCTTCGACGGTGATAATGGGATACTGGTTGACCCAGCCTGCCAGGTATTCGGTGAATTCATTGGCGCTGAAGCTCTTGCCTTCTGAGCCCAGTGTATAAATACCGTCTTTGTAGAACTCGGTAGCCGCCGCATCCAGACCCAGATAAATATCTTTACCCGGCGTGAAACCGGCACGGGTAATGGCTTCAAGAATCACTTCGATAGCCTCTTCGTTGGAAGACAAATCCGGCGCAAAACCACCTTCATCACCCACCGCCGTATTCATGCCTTTGGCCGAAAGCACGGTTTTCAGGACATGAAAAATTTCCGCGCCATAACGCAGCGCTTCCTTAAATGAAGGCGCGCCCACCGGCAGAATCATAAACTCCTGCAAGTCGACACTGTTATCCGCGTGCTCGCCGCCATTGATGATATTCATCATCGGTACCGGCATGGTGTATTCACCATGGCCCAGCGAAACGTAGAGCGGCTCTTTCTTCTCGTTGGCATTGGCGTGTGCCGTGGCCAGCGAAACCGCCAGCAGGGCATTCGCACCCAGGCGTTTTTTGGTCTCGGTGCCGTCAAGTTCGATCATCATATTGTCGATCCCGACCTGATCCGCCGGGTCCATGCCCAGCAAAGCTTTGCGCAACTCACCGTTCACATTCGCCACCGCTTTAGTCACGCCTTTACCCAGATAACGGTTTTTATCGCCATCACGCAATTCCAGCGCCTCGCGTGAACCGGTCGAAGCACCGGAAGGTACGGCCGCGCGGCCGCGCACACCGCTGGCCAAAATCACATCCGCCTCAACGGTGGGATTGCCACGTGAATCAAGGATTTCCCGGGCTTTTACATTTACTATTTCAGTCATGATTTTCCTTTATAAAAATCGATTGTTGATTATTGGTTGTTATTAAATATTTTTAGATATAGAGCATTCACCGCAGAGGCGCGGAGAAAACCTTAAGTTTTGTTACTAACAAGGTGCATAGAAAGGATACCCTTCAATCAAGACCGTCAGCAGCAGGGATGCTGCTGCCGAGCGTACACGGATGTATTCTCAGCGTG
>JAVVEE010000079.1:0-10708 GCA_032251315.1 Gammaproteobacteria bacterium | reverse complement strand
CACTTACTTAAGACCCCAAAGCCGGATAGAGTGTCATTCCGGCAAGCTTCTGGTCGGAATCCAGCATTTGATGAGTAAAAATAACAATAGAATAATGCTAACCATACAACCTCATTCGACTGTGAGTTGTACTCGCAAAAAAAATAACAATGAGGTTTGTTTTTCTTCGCGTTTTTCGCGTCCTTCGCGGATATGATTAAAAGATTTTATCTGCGTTCTTTGCGGACATTCTTATAGCAAATTACCGGTTCATCTGCTTTTTAGTTTTACTGGTGGCCTGGGCATTGAACGGGTCATCGGGCCAGTAGTGTCTTTTGTATTTGCCGCGCAGTTCTTTTTTAACTTCATGATAGGTTGTCTGCCAGAAGCTGTTTAGATCCTGCGTTACCTGCATGGGACGGCGGGCGGGGGAGAGCAGGTGCATCATTAATTTGCAGTGGCCATTGAGTACGGTCGGTGTTTCATACAAGCCGAACACTTCCTGCAATCTTACCGCGAGCACCGGCTGGATGGAGTCGGTGTAATCAATGCTGATGGCGGAGCCGCTGGGTACGGTGATTTTTTCCGGCGCGAGTTTGTTGATTAACTGCTGCTGTTCCCAGCTGAGCTGGCTGGAAAGCAGGGTATGGATATTGAGTTTTGCACATTGTCTGATGCTGGTTTCATTGTTTAGATAAGGTTGCAGCCATGTCTCCAGATTATTTAACAATGCCTCGTCTGAAAAGTCCGGCAGGGTTTGAGCATTAAGCTGCGGCTTTAGTGTCGGATTGTGACTGAGGTGATGGTTGATAAACTGCACGCGCTGGCTGAGGCTGTCAGCGGCAGGCGACCAGTTTAAACATTGCAGGCCGGTGTTTCTAATCGCCGTAATCAGGCATTGCTGGATGGCTGCTTTGGTTGCGGATTTTTTGTCATCGCTGATGAGCGCTTCCTGTAAAACGATCTTGCCGATGCTTCTGGTCTGCCGGGCTTCGACCCGTTGCAGTGTTTCATTCCAGCTAACCGTTTCCTGCTGCTGAATGTTGGCCGAAAAATAGCCCTGTAACTGCTGCGCGTTAATGTCAGCGGCCAGGTAGATGCGGGCTTCGCCCTGCTGTTCGTCAAGATTGGCGATGACAATATATTCATGAAGGTGATGCTGTAGATGCGGCGCAATAGCCGCGCCCTTGCCGTTGCTGAGCAGGTAGCGCGGTGCATGCGGGCTGCGCTGCTTCGCGATCCGATCCGGGTAGGCGTAGGCCAGCAGTACGCCGCTTAAATTATGATCCGGCTGCTCCTTGTTTATGCTTGCGGCAGCGCAGTTTTTAAGGCGCTTGAAAAAATCATCGGCGGTTTTTGTGATGCGCTGACATTGCTGCCGATCGACACCGTGATGATTGGAGCCGGGTGAATGTGTCTGCATAAGCACATTGAGGCGATCATGAATGTCGGCGCTTTTTTCCGCGCTGGCCAGAAACAGATCTTTTTCCGTGAGCAGGCTGGCGATCAGGCAGGCATGGTAGCTCTGACTAATCTCTGTTGCAGACAACATCATGTGCGCCAGTCGCGGGTGTGTGCCCAGCCTGAGCATGTCGCGACCGTGGGGCGTGATTCTGCCGCTGTCATCGAGGGCGTGCAGTTGCAGCAATAATGTTCTGGCCTGCTCGGTGGCGCTGGTGGGCGGGCTGTCCATCCACTGCATGTCGTCGAGTTGCTGCACGCCCCAGTTGGCCAGTTCCAGCACCAGCGTGGATAAATCGCTGTGTAGAATTTCGGCGCAGGAATGTTTGAGCAGACGCGGTTGTTGCTGCGCGGTCCACAGGCGGTAACACACGCCGGCGGATAAGCGTCCGGCGCGGCCACTGCGCTGCTCGGCGGAATCCTGCGAGATGAACTGCGTTTTCAGGCGGTTCATGCCTGACGCCGGGCTGTAATCTAAAATGCGTTCCAGTCCCGAATCCACCACGCAGCTGATGCCTTCGATGGTAATGCTGGTCTCGGCAATGTTGGTGGCCAGTACTATCTTACGTCGACCATCCGGAGACGGAGAGATCGCCAGATCCTGTTGCTGCTTGCTCAGATTGCCGTGTAACGGTGCCAGCACAATGTTGTTGATGGCAGCACTTTCAATATATTGTTTGAGCTGAGCGGCAAGCTGGTTGATCTCTTTAACGCCGGGGAGAAACACCAGACAGTTACCGGCGTGCTGCTCAATAACCTGTTTGACACTATTCATCAGACTGGCGATCAGCGGCTGATGACCGTGCTGCGGCACGGGCCTGTCGAGGTATTTTATGTCCACCGGAAAACTGCGGCCCTCGCTTTGAATAATCGGCGCGTTATTGAGCAGCGCTGAGACGGCGCTGGTATTCAGCGTTGCCGACATCACCAGAATTTTTAAATCTTCGCGCAGAATCTGCTGGCTCTGCAAACACAGCGCCAGTGATAGATCAGCATGCAGACTGCGTTCGTGGAATTCATCGAAGATCACCAGTGCGGTATTTTTCAGCTCCGGGTCGGCCTGTAATTTGCGCGTTAAAATGCCTTCGGTGACGACCAGTATTTTTGTTTTCGCGCTCAGGCAGCTATCCTGCCGAATTTGATAACCCACGCGCTCGCCGACTTTTTCACCAAGCAGATAGGCCATGCGCGCCGCCGCATTGCGCGCGGCAAGGCGTCGCGGTTCCAGCACAATAATCTGCCTGTCTTTCAGCCAGGGCTGGTCGAGCAGGGCGATGGGTACCGCCGTGGTTTTGCCTGCGCCCGGCGGCGCTTGCAGGACAACGCGGTGGTGAGTGTTTAATGTGTCCTGGATTTCGCCCAGAACAGCATTAATGGGAAGGTTCAGCATGTCACTTACTTATCAAGTAAACGGATGCCGTCCTTCTCGATGCTAATGACCCGCTGCTTGTACAGGCCGCCGATGGCTTTTTTGAACGCGCCTTTGCTCATGCCAAACAGATCGGAAATTAATTTGGGATCGGACTTGTCATGCACCGGTGCGAATCCGTTCTGTCTTTTCAGGTAGTTTAAAATGATTTCAGAATACTTATCGCGAGTCACCTGTCCGCCTTCGAGGCTCAGGTCGATTTTTCCGTCGGGCCGAATGTGCTTGATAAAGCCCTGAATGCTCTGACCAAAACTGAGGCGCTGATGCACCTCGTTTTTATAAAGCACGCCCCAGTGGCTATGGTTAACAATGGCCTTGTAACCGAGATCGGTGCTGTTGGCGATAATCAAATCAACCGCCTGCTGGGGTTTGAAGTCGTGGGGTTTTTCGTCATCCAGAAACTTGTCAATTTTGGATGAAGCCACAATGCGGCCATCGGCATCATTGAGGTAAATATGAACCAGATAAGAGTGTCCGACTTCCATAGGTCGGTGCTGTTCGGAGAATGGCACCAGTAGATCTTTATCCAGACCCCAGTCTAAAAAAGCGCCCACCTCAGTATTGGCGACCACGTTTAGATAGGCGAATTCACCAACCCGGGCTTTGGGTTTCTGGGTGGTGGCCACAGGCCGGCCTTCTGAGTCGAGATACAGGAATACCTCCAGATAGTCGCCGACTTCCAGATCCTCCGGTGCATATTTGATCGGCAGCAGCACTTCGCCGAGCGCTTCCGCATCCAGATAGAAACCGAAATCCGTGGCCTTTATCACATCCAGTTCATAACTTCTGCCCACTTTGATCATTCTGTACTCTCGCTATAAAACTTCGCTAATGTGCCATTATATCAATGTATTCAGCACAGCACGCAAAGCAGACCTGCAATGGCTTTATCTTTTCAACACGGCCAGCGGCAGCATATCGGTATGCCATAAAAGCGGCTAGAATGATTCAAGTTTTAGTTAACAGCAAAGGTTTAGTATGAAATACAAAGTCGTCGACGCCATCATCTCACCCACCGGGCGCCTGGATCTGCTCTCCAAATATGAGGTGGCCAGACTGCTTGATCACAGTCAGGGCGGGCTTTATGAGCTGTTTCGTAACTGCTCACTGGCGGTGCTGAACTGCGGCAACCGCATGGATGACGGCAAAAAATTGCTGGAGCGTTATCGCTCTTTCGAGATTCGGGTGCTCCAGGTCGAGCGCGGCATCAAGCTACAGGTCACCGGCGCACCGGCCATCGCCTTTGTTGACGGCGAGATCATCAAGGGCATTAACGAGCATCTGTTTGCGGTATTGCGCGACGTTATTTATACCTACGAAATGATTACCGAGAACCCCAATATAGACATGACACAGTCGGAAGGCGTCAGCAACGCGGTGTTCCACATTCTGCGTAACGCCGAAGTTCTTCATGCCCAGTGCGATCCCAATATGGTGGTGTGCTGGGGCGGCCACTCCATTTCCCGCCATGAATATGACTACAGCAAGGTGGTCGGCTATGAGATGGGCTTGCGCGGTCTGGATATCTGCACCGGCTGTGGCCCGGGGGCCATGAAAGGCCCGATGAAAGGTGCCACCATCGGTCACGCCAAACAGCGCATCGGCAACGGCCAGTATCTGGGCATCAGTGAACCGGGCATTATTGCCGCCGAATCGCCCAACCCCATTGTCAATAATCTGGTGATCATGCCGGACATCGAAAAACGCCTCGAAGCGTTTGTTCGCGTTGGCCACGGCATCGTCGTCTATCCGGGCGGGGCGGGCACCGCAGAAGAGATTCTTTTTGTACTCGGTGTGCTCCTGCACCCCGATAATCAGGACATGCCTTTCCCCCTGGTTTTGACCGGCCCGGCTTCAGCCGCCGATTACTTCAAGGCGATTGATGCGTTTCTGGCCGACATCCTGGGCAAGGAGGTGCAGAAGCTCTATCAGATTATTATTGATGATCCGGTAAAAGTGGCCCAGGCCATGCACACCGGCATCCAGCAGGTGCGCGACTATCGCTTAAAAGCAGGTGACGCCTTTTACTTTAACTGGCGACTGAAAATCGATCAGGAATTTCAGCACGAGTTCAAACCCACGCACGAAAACATGCGCAACCTGAAACTGCATAAAGACCAGCCGCCGCACCTGCTCGCCGCCAACCTGCGCCGCGCCTTCTCCGGCATCGTCGCCGGTAATGTTAAAGATGAAGGCATCCGCGCCATCGAACAGTACGGCCATTTCGAGATCAGGGGCGATGCCGACATCATGGATAAAATGGACACTCTGCTCACCTCATTTGTGGAACAGACCAGAATGAAACTGCCGGGCGAAGTTTACGAACCCTGTTACCGGATTGTTAAATAGCTGATTTGATGGCGGTGAATGATTAGAGTTTTAGTCCGCAGATCAATGTGGACTAATGTTTTTACAAGCTCTCACCTCACAATCAACCTCACCGAACGGTGAGAAAATCTTTATAATTCCCTTCACCATTTTTTTGACTGTAGCGCACTCTACCCAGGATATACCATGATATTTTCGTCTTTAGATCTAGCTCCCGAAATTCAGCGCGCTCTGGATGCCTGCGGCTACAACGAAATGACCGCTATTCAGGAGCTGGCCATTATTCCGGCGCGGCGCGGCAAGGACCTGCTGGCTACGGCTCAGACCGGCACCGGCAAGACCGCGGCCTTCGCGCTGCCGATTCTTCAGCAGATGCACGCTAACCCGAAACCGACCCTGCCGGGCAGTCCGCGCGCGTTAATTCTTACCCCCACCCGCGAGCTGGCTGAGCAGCTGACGGAAACCATCAGCCGTTATGCGCAGTTCCTGCCGCTCACGGTCACCGCGCTGTATGGCGGCGTTAAGATCAGCGCGCAGGAGAAGAAGCTCCGAGCTGGTATCGACATCGTCGTCGCTACGCCCGGGCGTTTGCTGGAGCTGGTGGTGCAGAACAGCATAAATCTCGGCAGCGTCGAGTTTGTTGTGCTTGATGAAGCCGACCGTATGCTGGACATGGGCTTTATCACCGACGTGCTGGCGCTGTTGCAGAAAACCCCGAGAAAGCGTCAGACGCTGCTGTTTTCCGCCACCATGTCGCAGCCGGTGAAGGAACTGGCCAAAAAAATACTGAGCAATCATGAAGTGATCAGCGCGGCCAGGCAGAATGCCATCGCCGATACCGTCGAGCATGTGGTCTACCCGGTGGAAGAGCATCGCAAGGCGGCGCTGTTCGTGGAACTGATCGAACAGCACAACTGGTTCAAGGTACTGGTTTTTACCAGCACCCGGGCGCAGGCCGACGAGCTGATGAATAATCTGAAACAGGTGCATATCAAAGCGGCAATCTGCCACGGTGAGAAAAGCCAGGGCGCACGCCGCCGCGCCATCGCCGATTTCAAGGCCGACAAAGTTCAGGTGCTGATCGCCACCGAAGTCGCCGCCCGCGGTCTGGATATTCAGGGGCTGGATCATGTGGTCAACTTCAATCTGCCCTATCTGGCCGAAGACTATGTACACCGTGTCGGTCGCACCGGTCGCGCGGGCAGCACCGGCCAGGCCATTTCGTTTGTCAGCCGCGAAGAGGAGCGTTCGCTGAATAACATCGAAAAGCTGATTGGTGACCGCATCAAGCGCATCAAAATGCCGGGCTATGCTGCGGGCAGCCGGGAGTCGCTGTTGAACAAGGTGGCTGGCAATGCTCGTCCGGCGCGCACTAACAAAGCCAGCCAGTCAGATATCGGCAGCATGAAAAATCGCAGCGCTAAAGTCAGCAGAAAGAAAAAAGCCAGATAAGTCGCACTGACCAGCAGCATTTTTTATTACGAATTTACCCTGAACAAACAGCCGTATTTATATGCTTCAAGGTATGTAATTATTGCCAAATGAACAGCATGGTTTCCCTGACCGATACTTTACGCAATTACCTGCATTCACTTATTTTGCTGGTGGCTATGCTGAGCTTATTGGGTTTGATCGGCTGGTTATTGCTCGGGCCAATTGGCATTCTCTGGTTTTTGATTGCAGGCATTATTATTTTTATCGGCGCTGCGCGGATACCTCCCCATTTTATTTTTATGAAGCACGACGCAAAAATATTGAGACCCGAAGAGGCGCCTCATCTATATGACATTGTGGTCCGATTGTGCCGACGTGCCGGGATAAAAAATATCCCCACAATCTATCTCATCCCGGGAAAACTTATGGATGTTTTTACCGCAGGATTGAATTCAAACACTTCAATTATAATAAGTTATAACATGCTTCGCCGGCTGAATACGCGGGAATTAACCGCTGTTCTGGCACATGAAATCAGTCATATTCGCGGTAATGATTTGCTGGTGATGATGATCGCTTCGGTCATTGCTAACCTGACTGCCACCATGGCTATGGTCGGCTCCATTCTTATCCTGATCTATATTCCGTTGTACATTCTGGCTGACGAGCCGGTGCCGTGGTTGCTGCTGATAATTTTGATGGTGGCACCTTTTTTCAGCACACTTTTGCAACTGGCATTATCGCGCAGCCGTGAGTTCAGTGCCGATCTCGAAGCAGTTCGCCTTACCGAAGATCCATTAAGCCTGGCCTCGGCGCTGGAAAAAATAGAAACCTATCAATGGAACTGGCTTGAGAAAATATTTATGCAGCCTAAACGTGATCCCATTCCACCCTTATTGCGCACCCATCCTCAGGTCACCGACAGAGTGCGTCGTCTGAAAGAGCTGGCTGCAAAAATGCGATGAAGCAGGTTTAAGCTTGTAAATGGCGCCGAGAAAGTCACCCTGATTTAAGCGTACTTCTGTTTTTCTGATAGGCTGTATCCCGTGTTTTATGAATTCTAAATATAACGCTTAAAAAGTAGATTTTTTTAAGCTTGTATCAAAGTTAAATACAGCATAAAAAAGCAGGATTGAATAATCCATGCGGATAAATATCTAAACCGAATTGCATCGAGGTATAACTGGGTAATGGAAGCAGAAGTACGGGAAATTGCTGAGCATATCGGTCATTCCGCACCGTTTGATCGCCTCAGCGAAGAGCTGCTGGAAACGGTAGCATCATCAGTGGAAACCACCTATTTTCAGGCCGGTTCATCGATCTTTGAATTCGGTGAGCCTATCCATTCGCTCTACTATATTCGAAGTGGCGCCGTGGAGGTTTATCGCCATAATGCCGAACTCTATAATCGGTTGGGGGAAGGCGACATCTTCGGCCAAACCGGACTGCTGCGCACCCGACGCGTGCGCTTTCCGGCAAAGGCAATTGAGGATACGCTGCTCTACCTGATTCCTGAAGCCGTCTTCGACCGCCTCTGCACGGAGGATGAAAATTTTGCCGACTTTGTCGAACTCTCCGGTTCGCGGCTGAAAGCAACGGTCGAACAGAGCGTGCGCAAGAATGACATGATGATCACGCGGGTGCGCAGTCTGCTCAGTCGCCTGCCGGTGAGCATCGAAGAATCGGGTACGGTTGAAGAGGCCGCGCGGCTGATGACCGAGTCTTATGTCTCCTCGGTATTGCTGCTGGCACCCGCCGAAGAGGGCGATGAAGATGCCTTTCGCCAGTTTGATGACCCCACTACATGGCGCATGACCGGCATTCTCACCGATCACGACTTTCGCGTACGCGTGCTGGCCGAGGGTGGCTCGGCGCAGACGCGTCTGGCAGACATCAAGCATGAGGGACTGGTCACGATTCAGTCGGATGAGACCATCTATGAAGCCATGCTGGCGATGCTGCGCAACAATGTCCATCACCTGCCGGTGTTGCACCGTCGCCGCCCGGTGGGCGTGGTGCATCTGTCGGATATCGTGCGTTATGAAACCAAGAGCAGTCTGTATCTGGTCAGCAACATTTTCTCTCAGCCTAACGTCAAGGGTCTGGCGCGACTGATGCCCGATTTACGCGCAGCCTTTGTCCAGCTGGCAGATGAAGGCGCCAGCTCGAAGATGATCGGCAGCGCCATGACTACGGTAGGTCGCAGTCTGGTTCGTCGATTGCTTGAACTCGCCGAAACCGAACTCGGTCCTGCGCCGGTTCCTTACTGCTTTATGGTCAACGGTTCCATGGCCCGTGATGAGCAGACGGTGACCACCGATCAGGATCATGCGCTCATTCTCGATGACCGCTTTGATCCCGAGCAGCACGATGCTTATTTTCTAGAGCTGGCAAAACGGGTCAGTGACGGCATGCACGCCTGTGGCTATCCCTATTGCAGCGGTGGCGTCATGGCAACCAATGCGCAGTGGCGTCAGCCGCTTTCGGTCTGGAAGCGTTATTTTGAAGAGTGGATTGCTGAGCCTGATCCCCAGCGGCTGTTGCACAGCTCCATCTTTTTTGATCTTGATGCTGTTTATGGCGTGGAGCGTTTTGTCGAGACTCTACAGGATCTGATTGCGAGCCGCGCCGGCAAGAACCCGCGTTTTCTCGCGGCGCTGGCCCGCAATGCCCTCAGCCGCACGCCGCCGCTGGGATTTTTTCGTACTTTTGTGATGGAGAAAGACGGTAAGCAGCGAAACTCCATCAATCTCAAACGCCGGGGCACGGCACCGATGGTCGATGTCATACGCATTCATGCGCTGGCGATAGCTTCGACTGCGCAGAACTCCTTTGAACGTTTAGATGACATCGAGCTGGCGGGTACGCTGCCGGCCGGGCAGGCGGATAAACTGCGTTATGCGCTCGAAGTCATCGCCATGGTTCGCATCCGCCATCAGGCGCATGATCTGCGACTGGAGCATCAGCCCGATAATAATATCGAACCGGAAAATGTCTCTGATATCGAGCGTCACAATCTCAAAGATGCCTTTCAGGTGTTGAGCAACGCACAGAAATTCCTGCGCTTTCGTTACCCGATGCCGAATCGCTGAGGTGGCTATGTGGAACGCCAAATCTCAGTCTGGGGCGACGTCTGACTGGGCATCCTATTTTGAGCAGCAAGCCCAGCTCTGCCACGACCTGGATCTGCGACGTTTTTATTCAGCCGGTCTGCCCGATGTGCAGACGCCACTGCGCGAGCTCACGTTCATGGCGCTGGATTTCGAAACCACCGGCATGAACGCCCGCCGTGACGGCATCGTCTCGATCGGCATGGTGCCCTTCACGCTCGAGCGTATTCGACCTTCCGCCGGGCACTACTGGCTGGTCAAGCCTGCCGGCGTACTGAATGTCAGCTCCATCGAAATTCATCATATTACTCACAGCGAAGTGGCGAATGCGCCCGACCTGGATGCCGTGTTGGGTGAGGTTCTGGATGCCCTGAGTGGACACATTCCGGTAGTGCATTTTCGCAATATCGAGCGCCCGTTTCTGGATGCAGCAGTGGTGGCGCGAAGAGGTGAGCACTGCCTGTTTCCGCTCATCGATACCATGACCATCGAGGCAATCTCGACCCGACAGGGCATGATGGCCCGGTTGCGGCGGTTCATGGGCTTGCCCCAGGAATCAATCCGTCTGGCCGACAGCCGTACACGTTACGGCCTGCCTGACTACGTCTCGCACCACGCCAAAGTCGATGCCATGGCCACCGCCGAACTTTTTCAGGCTCAGGTCGCCCGGCACTATTCGCCCGACACGCCCGTTGGCGAGTTGTGGTTATGAATGGTTGTCACGCTGTCTTGAATTTTTCGGTGTTATAGAAAGTAGTGAAATAAATCGACGTAGCAGCCATATCATTCAGCCGGATTCATAGCGAAATGCGCGTGAGGTTACAGTCAGATCAGAAATCAGGATTTGTTTTGGGGAAAAGCGAAGAGAAGCGCCCGGCCGCATGAGAGCCGACTTACTAACAAAACGCATGGAAAGGATACCCTTCAATCAAGACCGTCAGCAGCAGGGATGCTGCTGCCGAGCGTA
>JAVVEE010000078.1:4954-11127 GCA_032251315.1 Gammaproteobacteria bacterium | reverse complement strand
ATTTCGTGCGCCAGGCCAAAAAGCTGTGTGCGACTGTCGTGTTGGCGGATGTCGGCCAGGCTGCGGTCGTAGAAGCCGCCGCCCATGCCCAGGCGGTTGCCCCGAGTATCGAAGGCGACCAGCGGCAGTAAGATCAGGTCCATCTGTTCGGCTTTGAGGCGGTGTTCGGGTGGGCAGTCGGGCTCGTCGATGCCGAACTGATTGCAGCACATTGAGCTGTTCGGTTCGAAAGGGGCGAACAGCAAACGATTGCCCGGCTCGGACAGTACTGGCAGGTAGACTTTTTTGTCCAGACGCCAGGCCTGTTCGATGATTTCTGCGGGGTTGATTTCGCCGTCGTTAGCCAGATAAGCGGCAATGTGTTCTGCGTTGGTGAATGCCGGTCGGGTCACAAGTTGTGCGCTGACGCGCTCGGCATGCCGGCGCTGTTGCTCAGGGCTGAGTGTTCTTCGTTGTTCGCGCTTTTGCAGACGTAGCAAATGGGGAGTTGTTGCTGCTGGCATGGGAAAGGAATAAAAAAGATGTCTCCGAAAATACCGTCGCTGACACTGCTGACCTTGAACCGGTAGGTTCAGGTGGGAACAGCGTCTGTAGGTCAGGCTTCCCGCAAAGCGGTAATGCACACGGTACAGACAGCTATGTTCCCAGAGTCAGTAGTTAAGGCTCAAGGGATATAACAGGTTGCTAACGTATACCCCAGAGACATCTATATTCCAGAGTCCTACCGGGGTAGAACTCACTAAACCAGTTTAATGTTTCGCATAGTATTGTCAATTCTATCTGACAGGCTGTCGATACGATCATGCAGTTTTTCGTGCTCGTCGACCAGGCTCTGGCCATTCAGGAGTTCATGGCTCATGTTAAGCGCGGCCATTACGGCGATGCGTTCGGTACCGATGACGGCGCCTTTGCTTTTGATTTCATTGAGTTTGGTGTTGAGCATCTGGGCTGATGCGAGCAGGCTCTCTTTCTCTTCAGCCGGGCATGCCACACGGTATTCCTTTTCCAGAATCTTGATGGTCAATGCTTCTTGTTTGCTCACTGCGTAATTCCTGGGATATGGTTCAAACGTTTTCCATTGAACGCAGGCGGGTAATCATGCCTTCGACATGATTGCGGGCCTGTTCTTTCAGCTCCACCAGGCCGGCACGTTCGGTGGTCATGTGGTTGAGCTGTTTGCGCAGATGGGAATTCTCTTCGCTGAGGCGTTGGCACAGTCCGAGTAATTCATCGGTCTGGCTTTCAAGACGGGTCATTTTTATTTTTATATCATTCATGCACGTTATAGTAGGTTGTGTTCCGGCAACGGTCAATTATTTAAGCCGAAAATATTTTAGAATCTTTGCTCGTGTTAGAATGGGTCAAGATGATAATTGTAGACAAGATATGAATATAAAACCTGAGATAGCAATACTGGATAAGGCGTTATTTAAAGTTGATGCCATGATGGGAGCGGCTGAAGCGCACGGAGTTTTGTGTGGTATTTTATGTGCGCGCGGAAGCATCGAACTCTCTGAGTGGATCGATCATGTGCTGGGTGATCAGGAGCAGGGTAATGTGCTACTGCACGACACAATGCATCAGTTGTCGGAGCTGCATCAGCTGACCATGGAGCAGATGAATGACGATTTAGGTCAGTTTCATCTGCTGTTGCCCGATGATGAGGATGATCTGGTTGACCGGACCGAAGCCCTGGCGGACTGGTGCCAGGGTTTTGTCTATGGCCTGGCGGCGGGTGGTATCAGCGAGAAAAGCGAGCTGCCGATAGATACGAAAGAGATCCTGATGGACTTTATCGAAATTTCGCGTGCCGGTCATGGTGACATGGAAGCTGATGATGACGATGATCTGATGGCGACAGAGGAAGATGAGCTGGCTTTCGTCGAAGTAGTGGAATATGTTCGCACCGCGGTGTTGCTGGTTAATGAGGAGCTGCAACCGATACAGCCCATGCAGCCTTCACCCACATTGCATTAAAGCTTGATCCGGATTAATTCATGAACGCCAAAATTTACGCCCAGCGCCGCAAGCAGTTGATGAGAATGATGGGCCCTAACTCCATTGCGATTTTGTCGGCGGCACCCACCCTTATACGCAACCGTGATGTCGAACACAGTTTCAGGCAGGACAGCGATTTCTTTTATTTGAGCGGCTTTAAGGAAACCGGAGCGGTCATCGTGCTGGTGCCGGGTCGGAAAGGGGCGCAGTTTATTATGTTCTGCCGTGAGCGCGACAAGGTTAAAGAGACCTGGAACGGTTATCGCTATGGTCCGGAAGGCGTGATCGAACATTTCGGCGCGGATGACGCCTTCCCTGTCGAGGATCTGGATGAAATTTTGCCGGGTCTGATGGAGCATTGCGAAAGGGTGTATTACACCATCGGTCTGAATACCGAATTCGATAAACATGTGATGGATTGCGTCAACAGCCTGCGACGTGGTACACGTGGCGGCTTGAGTGCGCCTAATGAATTTGTCTCGCTGGAGCACCTGCTGCACGACATGCGCCTGTTCAAGAGCCGCGAAGAGATCCAGCTGATGCGCAAGGCGGCGAAAATTTCGGTGCAGGGGCATATCAGAGCCATGCAGGCCTGTCAGCCGGGTAAATATGAATACGAGCTGGAGGCTGAGATGCTCTATGAATTTAATCGTAACGGCGCGGGCTGGGCTTACCCCTCGATTGTGGGCAGCGGCGCCAACAGCTGCATTTTGCATTACACCGAGAATAATCAGCTGCTGCACGATGGTGACATGGTGCTGATTGATGCAGGCGCGGAATATGAAGGCTATGCGGCGGACATTACCCGCAGCTTTCCGGTGAACGGCCGCTACAGTGAAGCGCAGAAGGAGATCTATGATGTGGTGCTGGCGGCGCAGGAAGCGGCAATGCAGCAGATCAAGCCGGGCAATCACTGGAACGATCCTCACCATGCAGCGGTAAAAGTACTGACCAGGGGCCTGGTGGAGCTGGGCCTGCTCAAGGGCAAAGTTCCGGCGCTGATTAAGGAAGGGGCCTACTCGAAATATTATATGCACCGCACCGGCCACTGGCTGGGCATGGATGTGCATGATGTGGGCGACTACAAGGTGGACGATGAATGGCGTCTGCTGGAACCCGGCATGGCGCTGACCATCGAGCCGGGGCTGTACATTCCCGCCGGCAGTCAGGGTGCCAAACGCTGGTGGAATATCGGCGTGCGCATCGAAGATGATGTGGTGGTGACCAAAGACGGCTATGAATTACTGAGCAAAGGCCTGCCTCGAACCACTGAAGAGGTCGAAGCGGTGATGTCTGATAAGAGATAGTTGGCAGTAGTCAGTTGGCAGTTGGCAGTAAAAGCTTCGACCTGCGCAGAATTTTCAGACCTGCATACGCTGCCCCCTCTCCCGCTGGGAGAGGGCTGGGGTGAGGGGCTTTTAAAAAGCGTAATTGGCAACACCGTAGAGCAGGTTAGGCGTTTTGTGCCGTAACCTGGCATTTATGAATTGACAGCCATGTTGGGCATCATAAAAAACATTCAGCCCAACCTTGTACTAAAAGATAGTCGGTAGTTACTAACAAAACGCATGGAAAGGATACCCTTCAATCAAGACCGTCAGCAGCAGGGATGCTGCTGCCGAGCGTATACGGATGTATTCTCAGCGCGTCTTGATTGAAGGGTATCCTTTCCATGTAACTCAATAGTAACAGCGAACACAGAGTATATTTATGGGTCGTGAAGCTAAAACTTGTGATGTCCTGATTATCGGCGGCGGTCTGGCCGGGGCCAGTCTGGCCTGTGCGCTGGAAAACAGCGGCCTCGCCGTTGCGCTCATCGAGGCGCATCCGCTCCATGCCGAAACCCAGCCCTGTTATGACGACCGCACGGTGGCGTTGTCGTATGGCAGCCGTGTCATTTTCGAGGCCATGGGGTTGTGGCCGGCCATGGCGGACAGAATCGAAGCCATCAAAACCATTCATATTTCAGACCGGGGCCATCTGGGGGCGACGCGTCTGCGCCATCTTGATGAGGGCGTCGAAGCGCTGGGTTATGTCGCTGAAAATCGGGTGCTGGGTGAGGTGCTATACCAGCGACTGGCGGAGAATCAGAATGTGCAGCTGCACTGTCCGGCGCATGTGCTGAGCTTGCAGCAGCAGGATGATTCGGTGCAGCTGCGCTACGCTGAAAACGGTGCGGAGCATGAACTCAGCGCCGGGCTGGTGGTGGTCGCCGACGGCGTGAGTTCAGCAACGCGCGAGATGTTACAGATCGGCACCAGTCGACAGGATTATCAGCAGAGCGCCATCATTACCAATGTCACGCCGGGGCAGCCGCATCAGAATACCGCCTATGAGCGTTTCACCGACACCGGGCCACTGGCTTTTCTGCCCATGACGGCTCAGCGCTGTTCGGTGGTCTGGACCGTGCCAACCGGGCAGGTCGATGCGCTGCTGGCGCTGGATGATGATGCCTTTCTGGAACAGCTCCAGCAGCGTTTCGGCTATCGTCTGGGGCGTCTGCGCAAGGTCGGGCAGCGTCAGGCCTACCCGCTGGCGCTGGTGGAAAGTACCCAGCTGGTACGCGGGCGGGTGGTGATTGTAGGCAATGCGGCTCATGCGATTCATCCGGTAGCGGGGCAGGGTTTCAACCTGGCGCTGCGCGATGTCGCCCTGCTCGCCGAGCTGCTGAGCGCGCAGGGCGATGCTCCTGTCGAAGAGATGCTGGCGAGCTATCAGGCCATGCGCACACAGGATGCACAGCGGGTGTACCGCTTTACCGACACCCTGGTGAAGATTTTTTCGAACGATTTCCCGCCGCTGGCGCATGCGCGGGCGGCGGCGCTGCTGCTCACTGATCTGATGCCCGCAGTGAAACATCGGCTGGCACGACAGAGCATGGGGCTGAGCGGGCGCCTGTCCCGACTGGGGAGGGGCCTGTCCATGGTGAAGCGCAATGTCTGAAGCAGTGCGCACTCGTTATGATGTGCTGGTCGTCGGCGGCGGCATGGTCGGCCTGACGCTGGCCGGTTTGCTGCGCGACTGCGGCTTGCAGATTGCGGTGCTGGAACGGGCGGAACCCGAGGCGGTGAGCGATGAGATCGATCTTCGGGTCTCGGCGATCAATCGCGCCTCACTGGAGATTTTCAAAAGCATCGGCGCCTGGCCTGCGATGGCGGCACGAGCCGGTGCCTTTCGCGACATGCACGTCTGGGATGCCGGCGGTGCCGGCATGATTCATTTCGACAGCGCCGAGGTGGGGTTGGATGCGCTGGGCTATATCATAGAGAACCGGGTGATTCAGCAGGCCCTGCTGCACGAGGTTAAGCAGGCTGAAAATATCGAGTGGCTGTGCCCGGCGTCGATCAGCAAGATCGAACTGAGCGCAGATCCGGCAGCGAACTGGCAGCGCGTTATTCTGGAAGATGGCCGCGTTCTTGAGTGCCGTCTGCTGGTGGGCGCGGACGGTGCACGCTCGCAGGTGCGGGCGGTGGCGAACATCGAGTTCGAGCGTGTCACCTACCGACAGCAGGCCATCGTCGCCACCGTAGACACTGAACAGCCCCACGCCGAAACCGCCTGGCAGCGCTTTACCCCCGATGGCCCGCTGGCCTTTCTGCCTCTGTTCAATGGTCAGAGTTCCATTGTCTGGTCGCTGGAAGAGAGCAAGGTGGCGGCCATGCTCTCACTCGACGACGACGCCTTCTGCCGCCAGCTGGAGCAGGCCTTTGAATACCAGCTGGGAGCCGTCACCGGCGTCAGCTCGCGTCAGGCTTTCCCGCTCGGCCACGGACACGTTAATCAGTACGTACAGCCCGGCCTGGCACTGGTGGGTGACGCCGCCCATAACATTCATCCTCTGGCAGGTCAGGGCGCCAATCTCGGTTTTCTGGATGCGGCCAGTCTGGCCGAAGTGATCAAGCAGGCCCACGCCGCCCATCGGCAATGGTACGCGCTGCACACCCTGAGAAAATATGAACGCGCGCGTAAGGGTGAAAACCGGCTGATGGAATCCGCCATGACCGCCTTCAAGCTGCTGTTCAGCAACGACAGCGAAGTCCTGGCCACCGTCCGCAACGCCGGCCTGACGCTGGTGGATCAGGCTCCCCTGATCAAGCAACTGTTTATGCGCCATGCTTTGGGGAAGGGATAGTTGGCAGTCGTCAGTTGGCACTTAAAAGCCTTTAACTGCCAAT